>NZ_JBIUVW010000034.1:0-68272 GCF_044743155.1 Pseudomonas sp. NPDC087697
GCACTTCGTTTACGGCGTGCTCAAGTCGGGTCAACCCTTTGACCCGAAACTTGCGCTTGCCCGGTGAGGCTCAAGACGGTATCTACGGATTTGCACTGGCCGCTATTGATCTTCAACGTCCTCGGCATCTTCAACAAAGTAGCAATTATTGCGCTTACCGCTTGGGTCGATAATGAACACGCCCTGCCCTTTGCCACACTCAAGCGAGTGGGTGACCGAGTACTGTTTTGTCTTGTCGATCCAGGCATTCAGCTGGGAGATATAGATGCCCATGCCAATGGCGATGCACAGCACCAGCAGTAGGCAAAGAACAAACTGCGTGGCGTAAGGGTCGCTTTCCTTTTCCGAGCGAGCGGGTTGCATGTCGAGGTCCTGTTGTTGAAACACGCCGTCACGATAAGGATCAGCGGGTTAACGTCAGGTGAACATTGTAGTGAAGAAAGGCAACTCCGCTATCCTCTGCCCCACTAGTGAATAACCGTGGGTCTTTCCGTGCATATTCATCTGCTGTTGGTCGAAGACAACATCGACCTGGCGAACACTGTCATCGAGTACCTGGAAATCACCGGGATCGTCTGCGACCACGCGAGCGACGGGCAACGGGGCTTGAACCTGGCGCTTGCTCAGCACTATGACGTGATCTTGCTGGATATCATGCTGCCGCGTCTGGACGGCCAACAGGTGTGCAAGAAACTGCGAGAGCACGGTAATCAGACACCGATTCTGATGCTCACCTCGCTGGATGCCTTGGCCGACAAACTCGCCAGTTTCTCGGTCGGGGCCGACGACTATCTGGTCAAACCCTTCGAACTGCCTGAACTGGTTGCACGGATTCGCGCCCTGAGCCTGCGCCGCAGTGGTCAGGCCAGCCGCTTGCAAGTCGCTGACCTGATCATGGATCTTTCAACCCGCAAGGTCAGTCGCAACGATCAGGAGCTGCACCTGTCACCGACCGGCTGGACGCTGCTCGAATGCCTGATGCGCGCCAGCCCCGCGCCGGTCAATCGCGAGCGTCTGGAAGCGGCGATCTGGGGCGACGAATTGCCGGACAGCAACACACTCAAGGTGCACATGCACCGTCTGCGCAAGGCTGTCGACAAAGATTTCGATGTGGCGTTGATCCAGACGTTGCCCGGTATCGGCGTTCAGTTGGGGGCCACGTGCGCAAAGGACTGAGCCTGAAGTGGGTGATCAGTGGCAGCCTGCTGTTGATCATTGCCGTGGTGCTGATCATCTACAACCAACTGCTGCCGGTGTACACCATGCGCGGGTTCCTGTTTACCGCTAGCGCGATGATGGAAGAGGAAGCGCAATACTTCGCCCGGCATTACCAGCAGGACCCGACGACTCCGCCGCCCGATAACTACTTCGTCAACAGCGCTATCGGCAAGGAAGCCCTGCCGAAAAATATCCGCGACCTGCTCGATACCACGCCAAGCATGGTCTTCGGCGCCGTGCAGTTTTTCGGCGACATGGATTCCGACGACGATGATGACGGCACGGCCATCCTGATTCACCCGTTGTACGACGGTAAAACGCTGTACATGTACGACACCAATCACGACCATGAAGAAGGTGGCGAGGTCGAGACGCCGTTGTCCGATGCCTACCTGGAACACGAGTTGTCGATGGTCAGCCTGATCGGTCTGGCGGTGTTCATTCCCGCGCTGATTATCATCGCCCTGCTGGTCTGGTGGGTGGTCCGGCCGCTCGGTCGGCTGACGCAATGGTCGACTACCCTGGAAAGCGTCGGTGCGGCACCGAATGGCCGACCGCATTTCATCTTTCGGGAGTTCAATGTGCTGGCCGATTCACTGGCCCACAGCGTGCAACAGGTCAAAGCCGCGAGCCTGCGTGAAGAGCGTCTGCTGCGCTACACCAGCCATGAACTGCGGACACCGCTGGCGGTGCTCAAGGCCAATGTGGAATTGCTCGCCGTACAGTCCGGCGGTGAACTGCCGCCGCCCTTGCAGCGGATCGAGCGCTCGGTGCTGAACATGCAGCGGATTGCCGAGACCTTGTTGTGGATGAGCCGCGAGAGCCCGGAAGCGCTGCCGGAAGAAGCGCTCGACATGCGCCAGTTGCTCAATGAACTGATTCAGGAACACCGCTACCTGATCGGCAAACGCGATATCGAGTTGATCCTGCACATCAGTGACGAGCCTTGCCGGTTGCCCCTGACCGCGTGCCGCATTGTCGTCGGTAACTTTCTGCGCAACGCCCTGCAATACGCCGACGAGGGCAGCGTCGAAATCACCTTCGAACAACTGCAACTGCGCATCGTCAACCGGATACGCGACACTCACCAGAGCGAAGAATCGGCCGATTTCGGTTACGGCCTCGGGCTCGAACTGATGCGCCAGCTCTGCGCAAAACTGGGCTGGCACATCGAGGTCGTGCCCGAAAAGAATCGCTTCACGGTCACCCTGAACTTTTCGGTTCAGGAACCGCAGCCACTCCCGGAGGCAACGGACGCCTGAGCCCCCGTCAGTGCGTTTCCTCCAACTCATCGTGCAGCAAGCCGAAGATCTCGCGCTTCATCTCGATGAACGAGCGTTCCATGACCATGTCCAGGGTGCGTGGGCGCTCGATCGGCACGTCGAGAATTTGTTTGATCCGCCCGGGTCTCGCACCCATGACGTAGACCCGGTCGCCGAGCAGAATCGCTTCGTCGATGTCGTGGGTGACGAACAGCACGGTCTTCTTGCTGTTGCCCCAGACCCGTAGCAGCAGTTGCTGCATTTGCAGGCGGGTCTGGCTGTCGAGGGCGCCGAAGGGTTCGTCCATCAGCAGGATTTGCGGATCGTTGGCCAGGGCGCGGGCGATGGCCACGCGCTGCATCATGCCGCCGGAGAGTTGTTTGGCGTAGTTGTCGGCGAAGCCGGTCAGGCCGACTTCGTTGACGTAGTAGTCGACGATTTCCTTACGCTGGGCCGCGGGCATGCCACGGCGCTTGAGACCGAATTCGACGTTCTGCCGCACGGTCAGCCAGGGGAACAGCGTGTAACTCTGGAACACCATGCCGCGATCCGCGCCGGGGCCCTGGACTTGCTGGCCACCGACGTAGATCTCGCCTTCCGTGGGTTCGGCCAGGCCAGCGGTCAGGTACAGCAGGCTGGATTTACCGCAGCCCGACGGCCCGACCAGCACGGCGAATTGCTGGTCCGGCACTTCGAACGAAACCTTCTCCAGTGCGGTGAAGATCCCGCCGTCGGGCTTCTGGTAGCGCAGACTGACCTTGTCCACTTGCAGCCGTGGCGCGGTGTGCACCTGCGCTGCGACGGGAGTGACGAAGCGATGATTGGCAGCGGTTACTGAGCCCATGCGGCGATCCTCAGTCGAAGGAAGCGGAACAGTTGATCGGTGATCAGGCCCAGCAGGCCGATGATCGCGATCGCCAGAAAGATCACATCCACCTGAAAGCCGCGCATGGCCTTGAGGCTCAGGTAGCCGAGGCCACTGGACGCCGCCACCAGTTCGGCGACCACCAGGTACGTCCAGGCCCAGCCCATGGTGACGCGCAAAGTGTCGAGCACACCCGGCAACGACGCCGGGGCGATCACGTGCAACACCGCGTCGCGACGGTTCGAACCGAGGGTGTACGAGGCGTTGATCAGGTCCTTGGAGATGCCTTTGGAGACATCGGCGATCATCACCAGTTGCTGGAAGAACACGCCGAAGATGATCACCGACACCCGTTGCTCCAGACCGATGCCGATCCACAGGATGAACAGCGGCACAAAGGAGGTCACCGGCAGGTAGCGGATGAAGTTGACCATCGGTTCGAGGAACGCCTGAACGATGCGGAAGCTGCCCATCAGCAACCCCAACGGCACCGCCACCAGCGACGAGACGATGAAGCCGACCATCACCACTTCCAGGCTCGCCCAAACGTGGACCCCGAGTGTGCCGTCGCGCGCCAGGCGCAGCGCGGCATCGAGCACCGCGCCGGGTGTCGGCAGAAACATGCCCGGCACCACGCCACCGTAAGACAGCCCGGCCCAAAGGCCGACCAGCAGCACCCAGGCCAGGCCGCTGGCGCTCCAGATCACCTTGACCGGCAAACCGGTCTTGGGCGTGATACAGCGGCTCAACCATGAATTTCGCTTGAACATGGTCACCTCCTAGAGCGGGCTGACGAAGCGGTTATCGACCAGTTCGTCGTGGCTGACGTTGTAGGGTTTGCCTTGCAGTTCGCTGGCGGTTTCGTTGGCGAGTTTGATCAGCGCTGCGCTGTCACCCGGTTTGCCCGGCGAGCCGAGAAGTTTTTCGCTCATGGCTTGATCGTAGAAGCGCACGCCTTTGGCGGCAGCGGCCAGTTCCTTCGGATCGGCGAGGTAACCGCCGACGCCCTTGGCCATGATCGCGTAAGCCTCGTCCGGATGGTCCTGGGTGTACTTCACCGCTTTGTACAATCCGGCGACCAGGGCTTTGACGTCTTCCGGTTGTTTCTCGATGACGTTGCAGTTGAGCGCCACCACGTCGACGATCACGCCGGGGGTGGTGCTGCTGTCGATCAGCACCTTGCCTTGCTTCTTGTCACGGACCATCGACAGATGGGGTTCCCAGGTCACGGCGGCCGGCACACGACCGGCGATGAACGCGGTGGCGGCATCGTCGGCGGTCATGTTCTGTACGGTGATGTCGCTCATTTTCATGCCGTTCTTTTTCAGCAGATAGGAGAGCCAGAACTGCGAGGTCGAGCCTTCGTTCACTGCCACGGCCTTGCCTTTAAGCTCTTGCAGACTCTTGACGTCCTTGCCCACCAACACACCGTCGCCACCATGGCTGTCATCCAGAGCCGCTACCGCTTTGAAGCAGAACTGCGGGCGATACTTGAGCACCTCATCGATGGTCGAGGCCGAGCCGGACAACTGACCCGAGGCCTGAGCGGCCATGTACATCGAGGCTTCTTCTACCACCGGCAGTTCGACGGTCAGGCCGTTCTCCTTGAAGTAACCCATGTCCTGGGCGAGGTAGAGGGTGCCGTAGCCAACCCAGGTGGTGTGGCCGATGGACAGGGTGCCGGCCTGGGCGCTGGTGGCGACCCCGGCAGCGATGGCGGTGATTGCGAGTGGCTGAGCAAAACGCGTTAGCAAGGACTTGATCATGGAGCACTCCCACAGCTGTTGATTTAGTTTTGTCTTGCGGGGCAGTACGGCCAGCGGCCTCGAACAGGTGTTGCGTGCGGTCTCTGAATGGACCTTGAGGTGGTCAGCGTTCGGCTGACTGGCGAGGTTGATGTTGGCCCAAGGAAGGCCATAGGAAAATGAGGAAATATGTCGCCGCGAATGAAGAAAAACCTCGGTAGCGCGCACTGCAAAAGGGCGCCGTGGGCGGGGATGCCCGGGGTGGGTGCAAGGTTGGGAAATGGGTTGAATGGACAATAGCTTTCGCGAGCAAGCCCGCTCCCACAAGGGTTCCGTGTCGACCTCATTAATTGGGTTCAACACAGTTCCATTGTGGGAGCGGGCTTGCTCGCGAAGAGGCCCGCAAGAACGCTACAAGGTTAGAGCCGGTCGTACTCTTGCGCCGTACGATCCACCGCCCGCAAGGTTTTAGCGATCAGTTCATCCACTTCTTCACGCGTGGCAATCAACGCCGGGGCCATGATCATCCGGCCCAGGGTCGAGCGAATAATCACCCCTTCTTCGAAACCAATCGTGCGGCAGCGCCAGGCAATGTCGTTCTCGTTGGCGAAGCGCTTACGGCTGGTTTTGTCCTCGGCCAACTGCAAGGCCGCGACCATCCCCACGCCCTGGATATCACCGACCAACGGGTGATTGCCGAACACTTCGCGCAGGCACTTTTGCAGGTACGGGCCGATGTCATCCTTGACCCGCGTGACCACGCCTTCATCACGCAAGGCCTTGAGGTTGGCGATGGCCACCGCCGCTGCCACCGGGTGCCCGGAATAGGTCAGGCCGTGGGCGAACACCCCGCCCTGCTCCACCAATACCTGGGCCATTTTTTTCGACAGAATCAGCCCGCCCATGGGGATGTAGCCCGAGGTCAGACCTTTGGCGATGGACAAGGTGTCGGGCTCGAAACCGAAGTGCTCATGGGCGAACCATTCACCGGTACGACCGAAGCCACCAATCACTTCATCGGCGCACAGCAGCACGTCGTACTTGCGGCAGATCCGCTGAATTTCCGGCCAGTAACTCTCTGGCGGGAAGATCATCCCGCCAGCGCCCTGAAACGGTTCGGCGATAAACCCGGCGACCTTGTCGGCGCCCAGCTCAAGAATCTTCTCTTCGAGTTGCCGCGCCGCCCGCCGGCCAAATTCGGCCGGCGTGAGGTTGCCTTCGTGGGCGAAAAAGTACGGCTCGTCGATGTGCGCGATGTCCGGAATCATTCCGCCCATCTCGTGCATGAACTTCATCCCGCCCAGCGCCGTGGCGGCCAGGGTCGAGCCGTGGTAACCGTTCCAACGGCCGATCATGACTTTCTTCTCGGGCTTGCCCAGCACCTGCCAGTAACGCCGCACGGTGCGGATCAGCACCTCGTTGGCTTCGGAACCGGAGTTGGTATAAATCGCGTGGCTGTAGTGCCCTGGCAGCAGACTGAACAGCAGCTCGGAGAGCTCGATCACCTGCGGGTGGGTCGTGTGGAAAAACATGTTGTAGTACGGCAACTGCTCCAGTTGCTGGCTCGCGGCGGCGGCCAGATCCTTGCGCCCATAACCGAGGTTGGTGCACCACAGTCCGGACATGCCATCGAGGTAACGCCGGCCATCGTTGTCCCACAAATGCAGGCGGTCGCCACGGACCATCACTCGTGGCCCTTCGTCGTTGAGGGCTTTCTGATCGACGAACGCATGGATGTGGTGCGCAGCATCGGCGGCCTGGTAGTCGCGGGTTTCACGTGGGGTGGTCATCGCCAGTTCTCCGTTTTTATTGTCAGCGCAGTTGAAACCAGGTGGTCTTCAACTGAGTGTATTTATCGAATGAGTGCAGCGACAGGTCACGGCCAAAACCGGACTGCTTGCCGCCGCCAAAAGGCACCGTCACATCGAGCGCATCGACGCTGTTGACCGACACGGTGCCGGCACGCAATTGCCGCGCCACGCGGTGGGCGCGATTGAGGTCGTCGGTCCACAGTGACGCCGCTAAACCATAGACGCTGTCGTTGGCCAATTGCAGTGCGCAGGCTTCGTCATCGAATGCGGTGACCGCCAATACCGGGCCGAACACCTCGTCACGAAACAGCGGCATGTCCGGACTCACGCCAGTGAAAATCGTCGGCTGAATGAAGTTGTCGGAGCCGTTGAAAGTCGACTGCTGACCACCGCACACGCGCTTCGCACCCTGGCGTTCAGCCTGCTGGATGAACGTCATGATTCGCGCCGTTTGACGGCTGTCGACAATCGCCCCGGCGGTGCTCGACGGGTCCAGCGGATCACCCGGCTGCCAGCGTTCGACCTGAGCTTTGAGGCGCTCGACGAACTCGTCATGGATCGAGCGCTCCACCAGCAGCCGCGAGTTGGCGGAGCAAACTTCACCCTGATTGAAGAAGATCCCGAACGCGGCTTTCTGCGCCGCCAGGTCGAGGTCCTGACAATCGGCGAACACCAGATTGGCACTCTTGCCACCGCACTCCAGCCACACCTGTTTGAGGTTCGACTGCGCCGAATACTGCATGAAATATTTGCCGACTTCGGTCGAGCCGGTGAACACCAGACAATCGATATTCGGGTGCAAACCCAGGGCTTTACCGGCCTGTTCACCGAGACCCGGCAGCACGTTCAGCACGCCCGGCGGCAACCCCGCCTCCAGCGCCAGCTCACCGAGACGCAACGCCGAAAACGGCGATTGCTCGGCCGGCTTGAGGATCACCGAATTACCGGCGGCCAGCGCAGGCGCAAGTTTCCATGCGGCCATGTCCAACGGAAAATTCCACGGCACCACGGCCGCCACCACGCCGAGGGCTTCGCGGGTGATGGTCGCCAGCACGTTCTGCGCGCTGGGGGCGACCTGGTCGTAGAGTTTGTCGAGGCTTTCGGCGTACCAGCGAAACACTCCGGCGGCGCCCGGCACGTCGATGGTGTAGGCGTCCATCACCGGTTTGCCCATGTTCAGCGAATCGAGCAGCGCCAGTTCTTCGCGATTGGCCATGATCAACTCGGCCAAACGCAGTAGCACCTGTTTGCGCTCACTGGGCGAACGCGCCGACCAGACGCCCGACTCAAACGCCCGCCGTGCGCTGATCACCGCCGCATCGACCTCTTCATTGCCGCACGCGGCCACGTCGGCCAACACGGCGCCGGTGGCCGGGTTGATCGCGGCAAAGGTCTGGCCGGACTGCGCCGACCGCTGTTTACCGTCGATCAACGCCTGCGTGCGAAACTGCAATGCGGCGGCCTGGCCTTGCCAATATTCAAGCTCGAACACGTTCGGATGCTCCTTGGGCTTTCTAGTGCAGTGGATGGTGGCTCAGGCCCGCGCCAGGGAAAAATAGTAAATATGTGTTCGCAGGCGATGAAAAAACTGGGCAGCCAACCTCCCCACACGCGCGCCATGTGGTTATTGTTCAAGCACAACAAAACCGTCGCCCAAGCGGATAAGGGCGGTGCGCACATTGCTTGGGTTCAACTGTCCAGACGGACGTCGAGCCCATCCACCCCGAGGTTTGCAGTGGCTGCCTACAATCTGCGTCAACTGAAGTACTTCATCACCACCGTCGAATGCGGCAGCGTCGCCGAAGCGTCGCGCAAGCTGTACATCGCCCAGCCGTCTATTTCCACGGCGATCAAGGGCCTGGAAGACAGCTTTGGTGTGCAGTTGCTGATCCGTCACCACGCTCAGGGCGTTTCCCTTACTCCCAGCGGCGCACGCTTTTATCGCAAGGCTCAGGAACTGCTGCGCATGGCCAAGGAGTTCGAACAGAACGCCCTGGCCGACAATGACGTGGTGTCCGGGCAGATCGATATCGGCTGCTTTGAAACGGTCGCGCCGTTGTACCTGCCGCAATTGCTTGCCGGGTTCTCGGCGTTGTATCCGGGGGTGGAAATCCGCATCCGCGATGGCGAGCAGCAAGAGCTGGTGCAGGGTTTGACGTCGGGCGCGTTCGATCTGGCAATCCTTTACGAGCACGATCTGGACGGCACCATCGAAACCGAACCGCTGATGCCGGCGCAACGACCGTACGCGCTGCTGCCGGCCGATCATCGTTTTGCCCAGCAAGCACAGGTATCCTTGCGTGACCTGTGCCTGGAACCGATGATTCTGCTGGATGTGCAGCCGAGCCGAACCTATTTCGTCAGCCTGTTTGAAGAGTTGGGGTTAACGCCAAGAATTGCCTTCAGCTCGCCGTCGATCGAAATGGTGCGCGGGATGGTCGGGCAAGGGTTTGGCTTTTCGATTCTGGTCACCCGGCCGCACTCGGAATGCACCTACGACGGGCAGAAAGTGGTGTGCGTGGACATTGTCGAAGAGGTCACTGGTTCCGGGTTGGTGGCGGCGTGGCTCAAGCGCGGGCAACTGACAAAGCCGGCGCAGTTGTTTGCGGATTATTGTCGGGAGCAGCTCACGGCAAAGGCCCAGAGATCTCTGTGATCTCGAGGGCCTCTTCGCGAGCAAGCCCGCTCCCACATTTGATCTTGGGTGCTCACAAAAAGTGTGTTCACAACAGATCTAGTGTGGGAGCGGGCTTGCTCGCGAAGCTTTTAAAGCGGCATCCGCAACCAATGAGTCAACCGCTCCAACATCCGCTCACACCCCAGCATCTGTTCGACGCTGACAAACTCATCCGGCTTATGCCCCTGCTCCATGCTCCCCGGGCCACAGACTACGGTGGGAATCCCGGCCTGATCGAACAACCCGCCTTCGGTGCCAAACGCCACGGTACCAAACTCATTGCAGCCGCTTAAGCGGGCAATCAGTTCGGCGGCGAAACCATCTGGGTTGGTCGCCAACCCCGGATAGCCACTCAACGGCTGAAAACGAATCGCCGTCTCGGGTTGCACCGCGTGCATCTTCGGCAGCAGTTGCTCTTCGGCAAACGCTTGCAGTTCATCCGCGACCCGCTGCGGATCGAAGCTCGGCAAGGCCCGCACTTCGAAGTCGAACTCGCACTGCGCCGGTACGATGTTGAGCGCTGTGCCGCCGCGAATCACCCCGGTTTGCACGGTCGAGTACGGTGGGTCGAAACGCAGGTCAAGGTCTTCGTTCTGCGCCAGCCCTTCGCCGATCTGCCCGAGCTTGCCGATCAGCCGCGCCGCGTATTCGATGGCGTTGACCCCTTGCGGCGCATACGCCGAATGGCAGGCCGCGCCCTGCACGCAACAGCGCATCGCCAGTTTGCCTTTATGGCCGAGTACCGGACGCAACTCGGTGGGCTCACCGATGATGCAGGCCAGAGGTTTGGGGGCGCGCTGCTGCAGTTCCGCGAGCAGCGAGCGCACGCCGAGGCAGCCGACTTCTTCGTCATAGGAAAACGCCAGGTGCACCGGCACCTGCAACGGCTGCGCGAGCAACGCCGGCACCGCCGCCAGCACACAGGCCAGATAACCTTTCATGTCCGCAGTGCCGCGCCCGTACAGGCGCCCTTCCCGCTCACTCAAGACAAACGGTTCAACCGTCCACGCCTGACCGTCCACCGGCACCACGTCGGTATGCCCGGACAGCACGATGCCACGCTGATCCGTGGGTCCGATGCTGGCGTAGAGGTTGGCCTTGGTCTTTTGCTCGTTGAAGAACAGTTCGCTGACCACGCCAAAATCCGCGAGGTAGTCGCGGATAAATTCGATCAGTGCCAGGTTGGAGTCACGGCTGACGGTATTGAAGCCGACCAGCCGTTCCAGCAGCGCACGACTTTTAAAGGTGCTCATTCATCACCCGGTACGCCGTAGCTCGGGGCCAGCGTCGGGTTCAAGGCACGGATCACGTAATCATCCATTTGCGGACGATAGGCCTGCCACAGCTGACTCAACTGACCAATCGGGTCCTGCTCGGCCCAGTCCACCCGCAGGTCGACCACCGGCCACAACAGATCACTGACCACCGACATCGCCGCCGAATGCACCGGCCCGGCTTCACCGCCAGCGGCCATGGCGGCCTGCATGGCCGCGAGCAAACGGTCGGCCAGCAACTCGCCGGCGCTGGCTTCAAACGCCGTGACCATCGCTTGAATCACTTGTGGATCAGCCAGCAAATTACCGGCAGCCATGCATTGCTCACCGGCCACTGCGTTGTTCACGCCCAGGGCCTGGCTTCCGCTGAAAAATGCCGTGGCGCCATGCTGATCGATCACCGCCACTTGCCGGTACTGGCTGAAGCCGTGTCGGGTCAGGGCTTTGTCGAGCGCGGCTTCAGGGGTTTCCCCGGAACCGAGCAGGTCAAGAATCTCCGGGCCCAGCGCCGGCAAGGTGATGTTCTGGGTCGCCACTGCTCCGGTGCCGGCGCGCAGCCAGGGGCAACGAGCGCCGACGGCAATGCTCGACGAGCTGATGGCGATCCCCAGTTGTCCGGTTTCGGCGCAACGGCCGACGATGGAAAAAGTCATCAGCGCCGCTCCTCATCCGGAATCACTGCAATCACGTCGATTTCCATCAACCATTCCGCCTGACCCAAACCGGCGACCACCAGTCCAGTGGAAATCGGAAACACGCCTTTGAGCCACTTGCCGATTTCCCGATAAACCGGCTCGCGAAAGCGCGGGTCGGTGATGTAGGTGGTGGTTTTGACGATATGACTCAAGTCGCTGCCGGCCTCTTCCAGCAGTTGCTTGAGGTTTTTCATCGCCTGCTCGGCCTGGGCCCGTGGGTCGCCGAGGCCCACCAGTTTGCCCTCGAAGTCGGTGCCGACCTGACCGCGCACGTACACGGTATTGCCGGCAACCACCGCCTGGCAGAGGTCGTTGTCGAGAGTCTGGTTTGGGTAGGTTTCTTTGGTGTTGAACATGCGAATGCGGGTGTGCGTCGGTGTGCTCATGCTGAGAACCTGTGTTCAAAACTGGATATGCCTGACCGCAGACGGTCAGGCGTTCAAAAGGCTCAGGCCTTCAAGGCGATCTTCGGCGCTGGTGCGACGGCAATCGGGGCCTTGGCAGCGCCCATCACCCGGTCGGACAAACCAGCGGACTTGCGCACGAAGTCCAGCGGACCGTCCCAGTCGAAGTTGCGGTACACCGCCGCCAGGTGGGCGAACGGTGGCGACTGGGCGAACAACTGGAACGTCAGGCGGTGCCCGGCATAGTCGGAGTTCATCAGGTCGCGGGCGAAGGCCAGCAGCTTGCGCCGGTCTTCGGCGACCCAGTCGTCGTTGACCGAGTAATACTTGTCCAGCCACTTGCCGGCTTCCGGGTGATTGAACGTCGCCGCGTCCGGGGTCACGCAGATCTGCCCGCCGCACAGTTCGCGAGCGATGTGGGTCATGTTGTGCAATTGCGAAGTCGCCAGCACGCGACCGGTGTAAAGCAGCGACTGGTTCGGCATCAGCAAACCGCCAGGGCTCTTCTCGGCCAGTGCGATGGACGCCGTCAGGTGCGCATTGATGCCTTCGCGGTAGCACGCCAGTTGGGCGAGTTTTTCCTGCACCGCCTGCTGGTTTTCCAGGCCGGTTTGCCGGGCGTTGAACAGCGCCGCGCCGATCAGCATGTCCGCCACTTTCAGGTTGCGCTGAACGAACGCGAAGGCGCTGTAGCGGTGCAAGGTCGAACGAATAAAGGTCGCGGCTTTGGTGTGCTGATAGAACAGCACGTTCTCCCAAGGGATCAGCACGTTGTCGAAAATCACCAGCGCATCGACTTCATCGAAGCGGTTGGCCAACGGGTAGTCGTCGGCGCTGCCACGCCCGGCAAAACCGCTGCGGCAGATGAATTTCAGGCCTGGCGAACTCAGGTCGCAGATGAAGCCGACCGCATAGTTCGACAGCTCGGAGTTGCCCCAGTTGGCGATGGTCGGCTTGGTGAACGCCTGGTTCGAATAGGCTGCGGCGGTTTCGTACTTGGCACCCCGAACGATGATCCCGGCGTCGGTTTCCTTGACCACATGCAGCAGCATGTCCGGGTCCTGGTCTTGCGGGCGTTTGGAGCGGTCACCCTTGGGGTCGGTGTTGGCCGAGACGTGGAAGGTATCGCTGTAGAGCACCTTGTCGATGTGGTTGCGGATGTTCGCCGAGAACTGCGGGTTGACCTCGTTGAGCACGTCCTGGCCGTCGAACAGCGACCACATTTCGCCGACGGTTTCGTCGCCAACACGGGTTACTACACCGCCAATGTCATTGAGCACCGCGTCGGTGGAATTGCGCTTGTCCCACCAGTCCTGTTGGGTGCGCGGCAACTTGAGGCCGATGGCGTGGCTTTCGCCGCGTTCGTCCTGATAGGTCATTTTGCTTTTGGTCGCGGCGTCGTGCTGCATGTCATAGATCCGCGCCCGTACATCTACCAGCGGCTTGAACGCCGGGTGGGACGGCACATCCATTACGCGTTCGCCGTTGATGTAAACCTCACGGCCGTCGCGGATGGAATCGCGGTACTGCTCGCCTGTTCTGATCATTGTGAATCCCCATGATGTGCCAACGGTTCGCGCTGGGCGCTGTGTCTGGGGTCATTCTGTTCATGAGGCCAACCACAAATAAATGAGGTTATTTGTGGTTGTTGCCCAGCTAAAAACTGGGCTTAGGCTTTTTAGCTTCAGCCGCCACAAATTAACTAATTTCGGTATTGCCCGGCCGCTCGCAGAATCGACTCATCAAATCCGAAATGAAGAGGGTGTGTGCGATGAATGGGTCCGTGCGTTTTCAGCAAGACAAAGTCAGCACCTTGAGCCAGCCAACCCCGACGGCCGATCCAGCGCAGTTCATTGCGGCCATGGGCCAATGCGCGACCGGGGTGACGGTGATTACCACCGATGGCAGCGGTGGCCGTTTCGGCGTGACCGTCAGCGCCATGACCTCGGTCTCGGCCGAACCGCCGATGCTGCTGGTCTGCGTGAACCGCAGCAACCTGGCCTCGAAAGCCATCGACCTGAACGGCTGCTTCTGTGTGAACGTCATCGAGACCGAGCAGCGACCGGTGGCTCAGGTGTTTGCCGGGCAGATCAAACTGGAAAACGCCGACCGTTTCACCTGCGCCGACTGGACGCCGCACACCACCGGCGCACCGCTGCTGGACAATGCGCTGGCGAGTTTCGACTGCGAGATCGCCCATCAAATGGACCTGGGTACTCACACGGTGTATGTCGGCAAAGTCGTCGCGGTAAAAAGCCGTGAAGGCGCGCCGCTGGCGTATTCGCAGCGCAAGTTTTGCGGGTTGCAGGCGTTGGAAGGGCTGTAGGAACGATCAACATTCCGGCGACTTGGCCTACGCCAACAACCCCAACTCCTTGGCTCGAGCCACGGCCTGGGTGCGGCGTTCGACGCCGAGTTTGCTGTTGATGTGGCTGGCGTGGGTTTTAACGGTGTGCAACGAGATAAACAGCTGATCGCTGATTTCCTGGTTCGAGCAGCCTTGGGCGATCAATTGCAGTACTGCCTGCTCGCGGGCGCTGAGCGTTTCACTGGGGTGCTGCGGCTCAACCATCTCGCGGGCAGCGGCTTGGGGCAAGCGTTCGATCAGACTCTCACGCAGCGCACCGGCCGGACGTTGCGTCAGTTGCTCACGCAGCCAGTCCGGGCGCTCGCGCAGTAACCATTCAAAGGGTTGCAGGACGCCACCGGACGCCGCCTCGAAGGCCTGCCCAAAGGCCTGACGCGCTTCAGGTTCACGGCCATTTTTCAGCAGCAGCGCAACCTTCTGATTCAACGCCATCACGCTGAGCATCTGCCTTCCGGTCTTCTGCCCATGTTCCAGCAGTGCGTTCAAACGCCCTTCGGCCAACATCGGCTGCCCTTGAATGGACTCCAGCAGCGCTTGTTGCAATTCGATGTGCAGCGGCATTTGCGGATGAAACTCCGGTGGTGCCGCGGCCTGCTCGCCGTTGTAGGTCTGGCCCAGTCGCGCCAGCCAGGCTTCGGCCAGATCGGTGCGGCCCTGAGCCAGCCAAAGCTCGCATTTCACCAAAGTAATCATCGCCAGGTAGTAAATCGGTGGCACGTCCCAGATGTGCATCAGTCGTTCGGCCTCGGCCAGTTCGGCAAAAGCCCCGGCGAACTCGCCGTTGCTGCCTTCAAGCTTGGCGATCACACAGTGACCGATCAGCACGCTGATATCGCGACAGGCCCGCGCTTCGTTCAGCCCCGTCCGCAAACGCGCCAGCCCGTCTTCGGGTTGCATGCGCAGGGTCAGCAGAAAACCTTCATACAAGGTCAGGCGTGCGCGAACCGCGTACAGCCGCTGCGGCGATAAACCCTGCAAACGTTGCTGGCCCTGATGCACTTCGTCCAGCGAACGGAGAATTTCCCCGCGCGCTTGCAGCACGCGTGCGCGGTCGTAATGGGCCAGCGCTTCGAACAGCGGGTTGCCGACCCGTTGCGCCAGTTCCAGCGACTCACGGTTCAAACCCCGGGCGCGCCACAAATCCGCGTCGGCGATCGCCAGGTTGGACAAGGTCGACAGGCACATCAAGCGTTGGCCGTAGCGTTTGTGCGGCAGGCTCTCCAGCGCTTCGGTGCAATACAGATGCGTCAGTTCACGCTGGCCGCGACCACGAGCGATGATCCCGCTCAGCGCCAGCCACTGCGCCAACATGGATTTTTGTGCGGTAGCCGATGGCGCCGGCAGGAAGCGGCTCAAATGGCTTGCCAACTCTTCAGCAGCATCGAGCTGACAGGCCAACCCGAGTGCCCAGCTGTACAACACGATCAACCGTGGGGTGCTGATCAGCAGGCTATCGGGCAAGTCCATTTTCCAGCGCAGCAGCATGCCGACGTTCTGTTCGGCCAGCAGTTGTTCTTCGGAAAGGTTCTGCACCAGGTTCGCCGCTACATCCAGGTGTCCGGCGCGCAATGCCTGCTCCACCGCTTCGTCGAGCAAACCCTGGGCGTTGAACCAGCGGCAGGCGCGCAAGTGCAGGCTGGCGGTGGGCACCATGGCATTGGCGGTCGGCCGGCTGCGCAACAGGTCGGAAAACAGATGGTGATAACGATACCAATGGCCGTGCTCGTCGAGCGGCACCAGGAACACCTGATGCGACAGCAGAAAGCGCAGGATCTCGGCGCTGTCATGGGCTTCACGCACGGCATCGCAGAGTTCGCTGCAAAAGCGCTCTTGCGGCGCAGTGTCGTACAAAAATGACTGCACCTCGGCGGGCAGGCAATCGATGACTTCTTCAAGCAGGTAGTCGCGTATCAAGCCTTCGCCACCGTGCAGCGGCTGCGGCAGCGCGCCGCCATTCCCCGCTTCGGAGGCGGCCAGCAACCAGAAACGCAGCCCCGCGACCCAGCCTTCGCTGCGCTGGATCAGACTCTCCAGCGCCTCGCCACGCAATGAACTGCTGTGTCGATCCAGCAGAGCGAGGGATTCGTCGTGTGTCAGGCGCAGGTCCTGTTCGCTCAGCTCAAGCAATTGCCGCGACAGGCGCAAACGCGCCAGGTGCCAGTCGGGACGCTGGCGACTGGTCACCAGCACCAGCAGGCCATCGGGCAAATGATTGAGGAAAAATTGCAGGCAGCGATCGAGCACCGGGCCCTGGGCCAGATGGTAGTCATCCAGAACCAGCAGCAGCGGCGTGCTCGGTGACAGGTGAGTGGCCAGCTCATCGAGTAGCCCGTCCAGCCATTCTTCGAAGGCGAACGGTTGATGGCGTTGACGCATTTTCAGCAAGCCAAGCGCCTGGCTGCCCAGCTGTGGGAAATAGTTTTGCAGACCTTCAAGCAGCCGTTCGAGGAAGCGCCCGGGATCGTTGTCGCGCGGACTCAACCCCAGCCAGAGGCTTTGCCAATGCGCTGGCAGGCTCTGACAGAACTCCACCGCCAATGAGCTTTTACCGAACCCCGCCGGCGCGCTGACCAGCAGCAATCGCCCCTGCAACCCGGCACTCAGCCGCTCGCACAGACGAGGCCGCAGTACATAGCTGTCGGGCAAGGGTGGCCGGTAAAAACGCCCCTCCAGCACAGGCATTGCCGCGCGGGATGGCCTTTGGATTCGGAACAGGTCAGTCATAGCCAACTCTTGTTGAAGTGCTGTTGTCGGCATTGCAGATGTCCGCAGACTAGCGGTAAACCGGAGCGGATTGAAGGTTCCTGCTACAAATGGCTACAAAAAGACTACGAACCAAAAGATCGCAGCCTTCGGCAGCGCCTACAGGGTGTACGCCGATCCAACGTAGGAGCTGCCGAAGGCTGCGATCTTTTTTGAGGCGAAAAAAAACGCCCCGAACCAGTCGGGGCGTTTTTCGAGGATGCGGCCTCTGTGTTACGACACTTTAGCGAACGCCGTCCTGAGCCAGTGCAGCCGGGGTGAAATCACTGGTAGTCGCGGTGAAGCCGAAGTCATACGCCCGTTTCTCTTCGTTCTTCATCCCCAGCGCCAGATAGCGGCCGGACTGCAGGTCGTAGAGGGCTTCCAAGGCATACCACGGCACTTGTTTGTCGTAGTAGTTCTCGGCATGCGCCTCAGCCACACGCCACAGTTGACCACGACCGTCGTAGTGATCGATGACCGCGGCTTGCCAGGTGTCTTCGTCAATGTAGAAGTCACGCTTGGCGTAAATGTGACGCTGACCTTCCTTCAGGGTTGCAACCACATGCCAGACGCGACGCAACTCGTAACGCGCCAGGTCCTGGTTGATGTGACCGGCCTTGATGATGTCGTCGTACTTGAGCGTCGGCGAGTCGAGTTTGTAACTGTCGGAGGCGATGTACATCTCTTTCTTGCCTTCGAGCTTCCAGTCGTAACGATCCGGTGCACCGTTGTACATGTCCAGGTTATCGGAAGTACGCAGGCCATCGGCAGCCGTACCCGGACCGTCATACGACACTTGCGGGGCACGACGCACACGACGCTGACCGGCGTTGTAGACCCACGCCGAACGCGGTTCCTTCACCTGGTCGAGGGTTTCGTGCACCAGCAGCACACCACCGGCCAGACGTGCCGGCGCGGTCACTTTCTGTTTGAAGTAGAACAGGATGTTGCCCGGGTTTTTCGGGTCGTAATCCTTCATCTTGTCGCGGAACACGAACTGGTCCTGGAAGTACACCAGGCTGTACGAGCCGTTCGGTTGCGGCGTGGCCTGGGTCACCAGACGGGTCACGCTGCCGCCACGATAGCGGGTGATGTGGTTCCAGATGACTTCGACGCCGCTTTTCGGAATCGGGAACGGCACGGCGGTTTCGAAGTTTTCCAGACCGTTGCCGCCGGAAACCAGGTTGGTGTTGGTGGCGTTCTTCTTGATGGCGGTGAACACATCATCCGGCACGGTCGCGCCACGATGAGACGGGTAAACCGGCATTTTGAAGGTGTCCGGGTAACGCTTGAACATCGCGTATTGGCCCGGCGCCAGTTTGTCTTTGTACTTGTCGACGTTTTGCGCGGTGATGGTGAACAGCGGTTGCTCACTGGCATACGGGTTGGACAGGAAACCTTTGCTGTCGACGGTGCCGGCGTTTTTCTCCAAGGGTTTCCAGGCCGGGATCGAGCCATCGGCATTGCCTGCCATTTCCGCGCCCATCGGCGTCAGGCTCTTGCCCAACTTGTCCGCTTCAGCTGCAGGAACCGCCGCCATGACCGCGGTCGCCAGCAGCGAAAGCCCAAGGACACCCGCTTGCAAAAGACTTTTGGTTATTTTCATATTGTTGTTTGTCCTGAAGATGCAGTGCTTAGAAGTTCACGCCGACGCTGAGCGCAACGAAGTCGCGGTCATCCACGGTGCTGTACTTGCCGCCAAAGAAGTTGGTGTACGCGAGGCTCGCGGTATAGGTGTTCTGGTACTCGGCATCGAGCCCCAGGCTGACCGCTTTGCGACCTTCCTCGAAGTTGCCACCAGGGCCTGGCGAGTAACCGCTGACGTCATGCGACCAGGCCACGTTTGGCTTGAGGTTCACACCGGCGAATACGTCCGGGTATTCCCAGATGGCGCGGGCGCGGTAGCCCCACGAGTTGGCGGTGGTGAAACCGTCGTTGTTGCAGTTGGTGCTACGGTTGTTGGCCGACGCACCTGGCCCGGCACCGTTGATGGTGGAGGTGTTAAGGATCTGCGAGCAGGTGTCCAGACCACCCGTGGCGGGCAGTTCGCCTGGGCCGAAGACCGGATCGCGGCCATAACGGACATCGGACGTGCTTTCCAGGCCACCGACGTGGGTCAAGCCGACTTCACCCACCAGGGTCAGACGCTGGGCGCCCATGACCTGATCGAAGAAGTGCGTGAAGGTGGTCTGGATCTGGGTGATTTCCTTGCGGCGATAACCGTGCAGGTCTTCACCCGGTGCGGCACTGAGCAAGGAGGCGTTGGTCAACGCGCCACCCAGCGGCCGAACACCGGCGAACAGGATGTCGGTGGAGTTCAACTGCACCGGCGCATTCGGCCGGTAGCTGATCTCACCACTCCACGCCGTACCGGTAGGCAGGGTGGTGGAGAAGCTCAGACCGTAAAGGCGGATGTCTTCCGGGTACTCGACGAAGTACTGCGAGTTACCCGCGACCACCAGCGGACCCAGCGCCTGGAATGGCCCCGGCAGTGCCTTGACGCCGTTATAGACCGACTGTGGAGCACCAGTGGCGCTGAAAATCGGTGCGCGGCTGTGGTAGTTCATGAAGTAGGCGCCGAACTCGGTGTCCAGCGGATCGAACATGTATTTGAAGGCAGCACCCCACTGGCCACCGTTGCTCGCGTCGCGGTCTGCCGCGCGCCGAACCAGTACACCTTCCTGGTTGATGTCAACACCGTTCGCGGCCAATGGCCCCAACGCGACGGCCGGAATGGTCGAGCGCTTGTTCAGTACGCGCAGGTTATCGGTGCAACCGTTGGCAATGATGTCTGGCTGGGAGAAGAACGTGCCGCAGTTATCGACAACGGTCTGATCCCAGCCGATCTGGTAGAACGCTTGAGCCGACAGGCTCTCGGTCAGACTTTGCGAGATATAGAACATGTTGACCGGGATCAGGCCTTCCTTGATCTCGGCACCGGGACGACGGAATGCGGAAACGTCGATCGGGTTGATCGAGTTGATGCCGCCGCCGATGAAGGTACTTTCACCCCAGTTGACAACCTGTTTGCCCAAGCGCACGGAACCCGGCTCATTGGCAATGGAGTAGTTGTGGTAGACGAAGGCGTCGAGGATTTCCCCACCCGACGACCTGGCGCCTTCCTTGCGTCCGTCGTTGCTGACGTTCTTGAATTCCAGGTCCTGGTTTTGCAGCGCGAAGTCGTACCAGTATTTACCGCGTACGAAGACGCCGGTATCGCCGTATTTCAGTTCAAGGTCATGGATGCCCTTGAAGATCTTCGAAAAGGCTTGCCCGCTCTTGAAGTTCAAGTGACCGTCGTCTGAGGTCTGGGACAGGCCTCTCCCACCGTTGTTGACACCGATCAGGTTCTTGTTCGGCTGCTGGGTGGACACACTCATGCCCAGGGAGAGGGACGAGTCGAATTGACCTTCGATTTCACCGACGTTGAAACTGACGCCGAATGCAGGCCCGGCGAGCGTAGAGGCGAGACTGACCGCCAGAGGCAGTTTCGCCCGGCGCCAGAACTGGTTTACTGATGTCATCGACGCTACTCCATGTGCTTTTATTGTTATGGCAGTGAGCACTTTCAAAAACGCTCTGAAGGACGGAGAGCCATGCGCTCGCGAAGTCATTCAAAGTTGCATCGCCGCTTTCCTGTGCGTTTGCCCCGTTCTTAAAAATCCTTGAGCGGACTATAGCCAGCAGGTGGTACTGCTTGATCCCTCTAAAGTGTGATTTGCAACCCCCGACCACTCTGGAACAGTCCTGTGCCAGCCCGACAGATGTCGGCCCGGCAAGGATGGCTGAAAATTCGGAATAAACAAGCCAAGCGCTTGCTTGGTGGGCTTGCCGGGCCCTTTCGGGCACGGCAATGGACGCTTAAAGCGTCGAAAGGAAGGTGCTGTTGTTAGTCTGCCATTCCGTGATGTCGACGCGGATGCGCTTCTTGTCGAGCTTGCCGACACTGGTCTTGGGAATTTCAGTAACAAGGGCGATCTGGCTCGGAATTGCCCACTTGCTCAGGTGCCCCAACTCAACGAAAGGCTTGAGGTGTTCCTTGAGCTCCCTGGCCCCAATCACATGGCCTTCACGGACCACCAGCAAGGCAAACGGGCGCTCGCCCCACTGCGGATCCGGGATACCGACCACTGCTACTTCGCGTACCGCCACATGGCGGCTGATCAGGTCTTCGAGGTCCAGGGAGGAAATCCACTCGCCACCGGTTTTGATCACGTCCTTGATCCGGTCACGGATGTCGATCACTCCCATGCTGTCCAGGGTCGCCACGTCGCCGGTGTGCAGCCAGCCCCCGGCCCAGAGCTCTGCGCCCTTCTGCGGTTCGTTGAAATAACCTTCGGTGAGCCATGGCGCACGCAGCACCAGTTCGCCCTGAGACTCGCCGTCCGCCGGCAGGAAGTGACCGTCAGCGTCGATGATCGCCGCTTCGACCAAGGGACCTGGTACGCCGGCCTTGATGCGATACGTGGTGCGTTCGTCTTCGGTGCCGGCCATCAGCTCATCATTAAGGTGAGCGCAGGACACCAGCGGACCGGTTTCCGACATGCCATAGGCGGCGGTCAACTGAATGCCCTTGGCCTTGGCCGCTTCGTACAGCGCACGGTTCAGGGCGCTGCCGCCGATGACGATTTTCCAGCCGCCGAAATCCGTGCCTTGCGCGGCCTTGGAGTTGAGGACCATTTGCAGGATGGTCGGCACGCAATGGGAGAAGCTGACCTTCTCCTTGCGCCACAATTCGACCAGGTATTCCGGGTCGTAACGGCCGGGGTAAACCTGCTTGAGCCCAAGCATGGTCGCCACGTATGGCAAGCCCCAGGCATGCACGTGGAACATCGGGGTGATCGGCATGTACACGTCGTTGGTGCCCAGCAGGCGCACGCTGTCGATGCTGCCCATGATCGTCGACACGCCCATGGTGTGCAGCACCAGTTGCCGATGGGTGAAATACACGCCTTTGGGATTACCGGTGGTGCCGGTGGTGTAGAAGGTGGTGGCCACCGAGTTTTCGTCGAAATCTTCGAAAGTGTACTGCGGGCTCGCGGCGGCCAGCAGTTGCTCGTACTCGCCCACCAGGTTGGGCAGATCGGCGGTTTTTTCCGGCAAGTCGGTGAGCAGCAGGGTTTTCTCGACGGTGGTCAGGTGCCCGGCAATCGCCTGGTACAGCCCGACGAACTCGCTGTTGACCAGCACAAAGCGGTCCTCGGCGTGGTTCATGGTGTAGAGGATTTGCTCGGGCGACAGGCGCACGTTGATGGTGTGGATCACCGCACCGATCATCGGGATGGCAAACATGCACTCCAGGTAGCGATGGCTGTCCCAATCCATCACCGCCACGGTATCACCGGCCTTGACCCCGGCGGCCGTGAGCACGTTGGCCAATCGCGCCACACGCTCGATGAGGGTCGGATAGCTGTAGCGTAACTGGTCGCGGTAGACGATCTCGCGGGTTTTCTCGTAGCGGCTGCCGGACATCAGCAACCGCTTGATCAACAGGGGGTATTGATAAGCGCCTTTGGCTGGCGGAATAACGCGAGTCTGCAACATAAGCATCCCTTTATCTGACTGCACGGTCTGGGCTGAAAGATATGCACTTTAGTCAGCCTGAGCGCCAGCTAAATCAGCCAAAGGGATGATTTGCAGAGCCGTACAAATGCTAGCTTTGCGCCAGCACTTATCCCGACACTGCAATCAATGCATCTCGGTAAACGCCAGTTTCACACCGATAGCGATCAGCACCACGCCCATCGTGCGGTCGAACCAATGCCCCATGCGGGCAAAACCGGCCCGTACGCGCTGTTGGCTGAACAGCATCGCCACCAGGCAGAACCAGATAGCGGTGGCTGCCGCCAGGTAAACGCCGTAACCGGCCTGAATCGCCAGTGGCGTGTGCGGGTTGATCACCACGGTGAACAGCGACAGGAAGAACAGTGTGGCTTTCGGGTTCAGGCCATTGGTCACGAAACCCGAGGTAAACGCGCCGCGGGCGGTGCGCTCGCCGGCTTCCTTGTGCAGGTCTTCGGTCGCAGGTTTCGCCGGTTGCGCGCGCAGGGCCTTGAAGCCGATGTACAGCAGGTAGGCGGCCGCCAACCATTTCAGCGCGTTGAACAGCATGATCGACTGCGAGACGATCAGGCCGATACCGAGCAACGAGTAGCCCACGTGCAGGAAGATCGCAGAGCCGACGCCCAGCGCCGTCCAGGTCCCGGCGCGACGACCGTGGGTCACGGCCTCACGCACCACCACGGCAAAGTCCGGGCCTGGGCTTGCCACGGCAAGCAGGTGAATCAGGGCGACGGTCAAAAACTCTGTCCAGTACATGGGGGGGCTCCTTTAGGTCAGGTCGATCAATTGAAGATTTCTGGGTCAAACATCATACCCGTGGCGAGGGAGCTTGCTCCCGCTGGGTTGCGAAGCAGCCCTGAACCCTGCAACCGCGTTTCGTCAGGTGTACCGAGTTGACGGCTTTGCGACTGCTGCGCACTCGAGCGGGAGCAAGCTCCCTCGCCACAGTTCATCTGGTAGGCTCGGCAGATTACGCCTTCAGACTCACGCGCAAAAGGTACAGTTAATGACGAACAATCGCCGCGCCGTATTCCTCGACCACAGTTCTCTGGACCTCGGCGACCTCGACCTCAGTGGATTGCAGCAGTGCTTCGATGACTTGCAGCTGCGCTCACTGACCACGCCTGACAACATCGTCGAACGGCTGCAAGGCGCCAGCGTGGCAATCAGCAACAAAGTCCTGCTGAACGCCGAAACCCTTGCCGCCTGCCCCGAACTGAAGCTGATCCTGATCGCCGCCACGGGCACCAACAATGTCGACCTGGCCGCCGCCCGCACCCAGGGGATTACCGTGAGCAACTGCCAGGGTTACGGCACGCCGTCGGTGGCACAGCACACGATCATGTTGCTGCTCAACCTCGCCACCCGTCTGAGCGACTATCAGAAAGCCGTTGGTGAAGGTCGCTGGCAGCAGGCCAAACAGTTCTGCCTGCTGGATTTCCCGATCGTTGAGCTCGAAGGCAAAACCCTTGGCCTGCTCGGTCATGGTGAATTGGGTGGCGCCGTTGCGCGGCTGGCCGAAGCCTTTGGCATGCGCGTGTTGCTCGGCCAACTGCCTGGGCGCCCGGCCCGCGCCGACCGCTTGCCGCTGGATGAACTGCTGCCGCAAATCGACGCGCTGACCCTGCATTGCCCGCTCAACGAACATACCCGCAACTTCATCGGCGCCCGCGAACTGGCGCTGCTCAAACCCGGCGCATTTGTGGTCAACACCGCTCGCGGTGGCTTGATCGATGAACAAGCCTTGGCCGATGCCTTGCGCAGTGGTCATCTGGGCGGTGCGGCGACCGACGTCTTGAGTGTCGAGCCACCCACCGCCGGCAATCCACTGTTGGTCGGCGACATTCCACGCTTGATCGTCACCCCGCACAACGCCTGGGGCAGCCGCGAGGCGCGGCAACGGATCGTCGGTCAGTTGACCGAAAACACCCAAGGCTTCTTCAGCGGTACAGCGCTGCGGGTCGTCAGTTGATAAACTGCCGCACTTTTTTTCAAGGAGCAGAGTATGGATCCTCGCAGTGAAGTACTGCTTCGTCAGGCTGAGTTGTTTCAAGGTGAGTTGCTGCTGGCCGGCTTGCCCGCTGATGACTTGCTGGGCAAATTGCCCAACGCTCACGGCTGGTGCTGGCATGCAGGCGACCAAGCGGCGCTGGATGCACGCTTTGCCGAGCGCAGCCACTTTGGCGTGAATGCTCCGAGCCGTGAATTTGAAACAGCCGTGGTGTTCCTGCCCAAATCCAGGGATTTGACCGACTACATCCTCAACGCCCTCGCCTCGCGCCTGGCCGGTCGTGAGCTGTACCTGGTGGGTGAAAAACGCAGCGGCATCGAAGGCGCGGCCAAACAGCTGAACCCCTTCGGCAAACCGCGCAAGCTCGACAACGCACGGCACTGCCAGCTCTGGCAGGTGACCGTGGCCAATGCACCCGAAGCCAAATCACTGGAAAGCCTGGCGCAGGAATACGAGCTGCCGTTGGCTGAAGGTCCACTGAAAGTCATCAGCTTGCCGGGCGTGTTCAGTCACGGTCGGCTGGATCGCGGCAGTGCCCTGCTGCTCGAACACCTGGACAAGCTGCCAAGCGGTCACTTGCTGGACTTCGGTTGTGGTGCCGGCGTTTTGGGCGCAGCGGTGAAACGGCGTTATCCGCACAACACCGTCACCCTGCTCGACGTTGATGCGTTCGCCGCCGCCAGCAGTCGCCTGACGTTGGCCGCCAACGGTCTGGAAGCCGAAGTGCTGACCGGCGATGGCATCGACGCCGCGCCAATGGGATTGAGCGCGATTCTGAGCAACCCGCCGTTCCATGTCGGGGTCCATACCGATTATCACGCCACGGAGAATTTGCTGCGAAAAGCAGCAAAACATCTGAAAAACGGTGGCGAACTTCGCCTGGTGGCCAACAGTTTCCTGAAGTATCAGCCACTGATCGAGGAACATCTCGGTGTGTGTGCAATCAAGGCCGAAGGTCAGGGTTTTCGAATCTACCGGGCCAAACGCGGCTAGAAATTAGCACTTGCCGAATGGATTCTGCCTAGGCAGAATCCGCTCCGTCCTAGGGGAGTAGTCTCCCACGAGCGCCATGCTCGTCCGGCATACGTCAACATACTTGGTCCTCAGACCATGGCGTATGCGACCCAAGCGTCCGCACAGACGGATTGCAGGGTTTGACAAGACCTATGACACGAACACCTTACCCGGGGCGGGAAGGCTGTACGTGTCATAGCCGTGTCGACCCGCCCCCTTAGGAAAACCCTGATGCTGGATTCTCTGCTCGTTCCTACCGCAGTCGTTGCCTTGGCCGAAATCGGCGACAAGACGCAATTGCTCGCCCTCATTCTCGCCGCGCGCTTTCGCAAACCCTGGCCGATCATCGCCGGTATCGTCGCTGCAACCCTGGCCAACCACGCCGCTGCGGGTGCTGTCGGTGCCTGGTTCGGGAGTTTCTTCTCGGATGCGACACTGCACTGGATCCTCGCCGCGAGCTTTACCGCGACGGCGCTGTGGACCCTGGTGCCGGACAAGATGGATGACGACGAAGCCAGCACCGCACGCAAATTCGGGCCGTTCCTGACCACGCTGATTGCGTTCTTCCTCGCGGAAATCGGTGACAAGACCCAGATCGCCACCGTGATGCTTGCCGCTCAGTACCCTGAGCTGTGGTTGGTGATCATCGGCACCACGCTCGGCATGCTGATTGCCAACGTGCCCGTGGTACTGGCCGGTAACTTCGCGGCAGACAAACTCCCCCTGACCCTGATCCGTCGCCTGGCAGCGTCGGCGTTCTTCATCCTTGCCATCGTTGCGGTGTACAAGGCGATGCAGAGTAGTGGGTGGATCTGACGTGGTAGGTCGGTAGACCGCGTTATCGTTCATCGCGAGCAAGCTCGCTCCCACACTGGTCCCGTGTACACCAAAGATCAAATGTGGGAGCGAGCTTGCTCGCGATGAGGCCATTACTGACGATATAAAACCATCAGGATTTTTTGGCCTGCTGGTAAAGCGGCATGACTTTCGGAATCGCTGCCTGTAGCGACGCAACCCGGCTGCTGGAGGCCGGGTGAGTGCTCATGAACTCAGGTGGCGAACCTTCGGAAGCCTTGCTCATTTTGTCCCAAAGGGTGATCGCCGCGTTCGGGTCGTAACCGGCGCGGGCGGCCAGCTCCAGGCCAATCAGGTCGGCTTCGTTTTCATTGGCGCGGCTGTTGGGCAAGGTCATGCCGTAGTTGGCCACGGTGTCAGCCAGTGCCAGCGTGTCCTGCCCCAACCCGAGCAAGGCACCCGCGCCCTGCTTGGCCATTTCGATGCCATAGGCCTTGGACATCGCTTCACGACCATGCTCGCGCAAGGCGTGGGCGATTTCATGGCCCATGACCGCAGCGATTTCATCATCGGTGAGCTTCAGGCTGTCGATCAGCCCGGTGTAGAAAATGATCTTGCCGCCAGGACCACAGTTGGCGTTGAGTTCGTCACTCTTGATCAAGTTGACTTCCCACTGCCATTGCGCCGAATCCGGCCGAAAAACCGGTGCCTGAGCAATCAGCCGATTGGCAATTGCCTGAACCCGTTTGGCCTCGTTACTGCTTTTGTCCAGCACACCCTGGTTGCTCGCCTCACCGACAGTCTTTTGGTAGGACTGGGCATACATCTGGTTGACCTCATCGGTCGACAGCATGCTGAACATGTACTGCTTGCGTTCCACACCCACCGCGCCGCCGTTGGTGGTGTTGACCGACTGGCAACCACTGAGCAGCAGACTTGCGCCCAGCGCACACAAAACCAATGTTTTATTCATGAACAAGCTCCCTGAAAACATGCCGCGTATCCTAGGCGGTGCAATGTATCGGCGCCAGATACAACAGACGTGCAGCACAGCATTTACCGATACATTCCATTTCACTGTCGCAATAAATTCATAAAACCCCGCTGACCCGAAAACACACAGGCCTGACACCTGTCTCTATGCGACCTGCACAGATCAAAAACAGTCATTGGCAAAAAACCCACTCATGGACCGCCCCACGTGCGCCGATACAGCTCGGCAGACGTCATCTTGCGTCCGGAGCCTTTATGAAATTCAAGTCGATCCAGTTTTCCGTCGCCGCGCTTGCCGGCGCCATCGTGCTCAGTGTGGTTGCCGCACTGGTGCTGTACGCGCTGTTTTCCGGCGCGCGAACCCAGGAAATGGTCCAGGAGCGGACCCAGGCGCAATTTGAACAAGTCATCGAGCAACGTCTGCGTGGACTGGCGCAAACCCAGGTCAGCCAGATCCAGCGCGAACTCGAAGCGCCCCTGCTGATCGCCGGCGGACTGGTGCGGGTCAACGCCTTGATTGGCGCTCAGGATGCCGATGGCAAACCATCGCTTGCCCTCAGCCGTGAGCAGCTGATCAACCTGATCAAGGAAAACGTCGCGAAGAATCCGAAGATTCTCGGGACCTACATCGGCTGGGAACCGAATGCGCTGGATCACAACGACGCGGCCTACATCGGCAGTAAAACCGTCGGCATCGACGCCACCACCGGGCGCTTTCTGCCGTGGTGGTTCCGCAACGACGACGGCAGCCTGGGCGTCGACAAGCTGGCAGACGTCAACGACCGCACCGTGCTGTCCACCGGTGTGCGTGCCAGTGAGTACTACCTGTGCTCCCAGGAAAGCAAAAAATCCTGCGTGATCGATCCGGCGCCTTACAAGGTCGGCGACAAGATCGTCATGCTCGCCTCCTTTATTGAACCGATCATGCTCAACGGCACCTTTCAGGGCATCGTCGGCGCTGACTTGTCGGTGAACTTCATTCAGGAAATGCTCCTGGCTGCGAACCAGAAGCTTTATAACGGTGCCGGTGAAATGGCGCTGATCGGCGGCAACCAGCGTCTGGTGGCTTATACCAAGGACCCGAGCAAGTTCGGTGAAAAGGTCAGCGACATCCTCGACGCCACTCAGGTTGCCAACCTGGGCAAACTCAATCGCGGCGAAGTGACCTATAACGTCGACAAGGCCAATGGCAAGATCGAGCTGTACCTGCCGTTCGGCATCGGCCAGACCGATGCGCGCTGGACCTTGCTGCTGCAACTGCCGCTGAACGCGGTCATGGCCGATTTGCACCAACTCCAGGGCGACCTGAACACCCAACGCAAGGCTGACACCTTTGGCATGGCCATGGTCGGCCTGGTGATTGCCGGCCTGGGCTTGCTGGTGATCTGGCTGGTGGGCCACGGCATCGCCCGCCCGCTGAAACAGATGGTCGCGATGCTCGATGACATCGCCCAGGGCGAAGGTGACCTGACGCGCCGCCTGACCAGCGACCGTGCCGACGAACTCGGCTCGATCGCCAAGGGCTTCAATACCTTCCTCGCCAAGTTGCAGGCGATGATCACCCAAGTGGTGACCTCGGTGCAGAGCGTCAGCGATTCGTCCGAACATACCGCCGACATTGCGATTCGCACCAACCTCGGCGTGCACAAGCAAATGGCCGAAATCGATCAGGTTGCCACCGCGGTGCAGGAGATGACCGCCACCGCCCAGGACGTAGCGCGCAACGCGACCCAGGCTGCACAAGCCGCCAGCCACGCCGATCAGGCAGCCGCCCAAGGCATGCAGATCGTGCGCGACACCTCGACCTCGATTGGCGTCCTCGCGGTGGAAATCGGCAAAGCGGTCGGTGTGGTGCAAACCCTGGCCAAGGACAGCGAGAACATTAACGCGATCCTGATCGCCATTCGCGGGATTGCCGAGCAGACCAACCTGTTGGCGTTGAACGCCGCCATCGAGGCCGCTCGGGCTGGTGAACAAGGCCGGGGCTTTGCGGTGGTGGCCGATGAAGTGCGCAACCTGGCACAGAAAACCCAGCAGGCGACTGAAGAAATCCAGTCGATGATTCAGCAGTTGCAGCAAGGCACACGCGACGTGGTGCGTGTGATGGAGGACAGCCAGAACAAGACCGACGAAAGCGTGCAACACGCGGCCAAAGCCGCGCAGGCACTGGAGACCATCACTCAGGCGGTGTCGGTGATCAACGACATGAACACCCAGATCGCCAGCGCCGCCGAAGAGCAAAGCGCGGTCGCCGATGACATCAACCGTAACGTGATCAACATCGGTCAGGTGGCCAATGAAGTCGCAGGCGGCGCGGATGAGTCGAGCGCGGCCAGTGCGGACCTGACCAAACTGGCCGAGCAGCAGCGGCGGTTGATCAATCAGTTCAAGGTCTAGAAATCGCCGGAAGGTCCTGCGGACCTTATCGCGGGCAAGCCTTGCTCCTACAGGATTATGGTCGTACACGCAACGTATGTACGACCATAATCCTGTAGGAGCAAGGCTTGCCCGCGATGCTTTTCGAGGCGACTCAACCCGGCGTCAGACATTCCGGCGCATTGAGCTTCGGATCATTTACCAGGTTCGCCAACACCCGCTCGCGCAATGCGGCAGGTTCGCTGGCGAGCAACGCCTGCAAGGTATGCAGCGGGGTTTCGGGGTTGAGCCAGGCTTCCTGACCAGCAGCATCGAGAATCAACGGACGACGCTGATTCGAGGCGGCCTGAGTCACTACCGCGGTGCTCAGCCACACCTGTTCCTGCACCGGATACGCTTCCCAGATTGCCGCAAAAAACAGCGACGAGCCCTCACCCGGCGTCAGCCAGTACGGGCGCTTGCGGGTGCCGCCGCGCCATTCGTAGAAACCGTTGGCCGGTAACAGGCAACGGCGCAGACGGAAAGCCTCACGAAACATCGGCTGCTCGGCGATAGTCTCTGCCCGAGCATGGGCCGGGGTCTTCGACAGGTCGGTCAGCCACGGCGGCGTCAGCCCCCAACGCGCGCGGGCAAGTGTGCGCTGGCCCGCTTCGGCGCGCAGGATCAGCACCGAATCATTGGGCGAAATATTCCACTGCGCCTGCTGATCAGCCGGGAAGCCGGGCAAGGCCGCGAATGCGGGGTTCCAACGAAACAGGGCAAAACGTCCACACATGGGGCAACACGACTCTGAGCGAAAACGGACGCCAGCCTAACAGACCAGGACGTCGGGAAAGCTATCCGGCTCGTCACCGGGCATCGGCAACGCGGCATTGTATGCGGCGATCAACTCACGTGCGTATTGCGCCTGATCGTTATCCACCGCCAACCCCAGCAGCCCAAACACCGGCAATTCACCCGCGCCACCCAGCAGATCACGCCCGACCAGATGCGCCTCGACCCCTTCACTGGCCAGCATGCCTTGCAACAACTCGCCTTCCATCAGATTTTCCGGTTCGTAGATGCGCTGCATAGAAGCCACCCTTCACTCGTTTTCGCTGTGAACTTCGAGCATCCATTCCTGACCGTCGGTCTGCAGAATAAATTTGATAGGCCGACAACACACGGGGCAGTCCTCGATATACGTCTGATCCCCTCCAGACAAATCCAGAACGGCCTCAGACTCTTCACCACAATAAGGACATTCGTAACGCTCGGTTTCCAGCATCGCGGTCTCCCAAGTGACTTGTGCGTATAATCGCCGGTCTATTTGCAGGGCTATTTTTGTTTGAGCTTACTTTTCAGACCGTGCCCTGCGTGTAATCGATCTAATCCATTACTTACCCTAGCCGTTTCTAACAAGAGAGCATGATGGGCGAATTCGATGCCATCCGACCTTACGACGACAGCGAAGTCCCAGCAGTGCTGGCACGGTTGCTCGGCGACAAGGCGTTTCTAGATATCCTCACCCACTTCCGCTTCCCGCGCTTTGCCGGTGCCTTCGGCTGGATGCTCAAACCACTTATAGCTTATCGGCTGCGCCGTGAGTTTGCCGGTATCAGTTCGGTTGCGACCCTGCAGGACAAGGTCGAGTTTTATGTCGACCACACCATCGAGCGTGCCACCGACGGCGTGACCTATACCGGCGTCGAACAATTCAAGTCCGGCAGTGCTTATCTGTTCCTGGCCAACCACCGCGACATCGTGATGGACCCGGCCTTCGTCAACTACGCGATCTACCACGCCGGTCTGCCGACGCCACGCATCGCGATTGGTGACAACCTGCTGCAAAAGCCTTTCGTCAGCGATCTGATGCGCCTGAACAAGAGCTTTATCGTGCACCGCTCCATCAGCGGTCGTCGAGAGAAGATGGCGGCATATCAGCTGCTGTCAGCCTACATCAATCATTCGATTCGCACTGATTGCCAGTCGATCTGGATCGCCCAGGCCGAAGGCCGCGCCAAGGACGGTGACGACCGTACCGAGTCGGCGATCCTCAAGATGTTCCACATGAGCCGCAAGGACGAGCCGTTTGGCGAGGTGATCCAGTCGCTGAACCTGACGCCGGTGTCGATCAGCTACGAGTACGACCCGTGCGATCAGGCCAAGGCCCGCGAGTTGTACATCCGCGCCACCACCGGCAGCTACTCCAAGGTGCCCGGCGAGGATGATGCGAGCATCGCCAAAGGCATCACCGGCTACAAAGGCCGGGTCCACGTGAACTTCGCCGCACCGATCAGCGAGCTGTTCGAAGACACCAAGCAATTGGCAATCGAGATGGACCGGCAGATCCTCGGCGGATACCGGTTGTTCCCGGTGCACTATCTGGCGTACGCCCAATGGAGCAACGCCGACCCGCAACTGCAAGTGCCAAGCGCTGCCCAGTTGTTCTCGGCCGAGGAACTGGTCAAGGCCCAGCAAGAATGGCAAAGCCGCCTCGATGCTTGCCCCGAGGAACACCGGCCATTTCTGGTATTGCAATACGCAACACCAGTGCGTAACCAGTACCGGGTCAAAGCGGGTTTGCCGCTGTAAGGTTTGGAGTGGATATGAGAACGGCGCCTTCGGGCGCCGTTTTTGATTGCGCGCTGAACCTGTGGCGAGCCATTGACTGATTAATTTCCGCTGTCACCTGAACGTCACCTTAACAAGCCAGTCTGTCGCCCCTCGAAACCGACACGGAGCCTGTCATGCTTCACGCAGAAAACCAGGATCGTCTCTACCTGATCACCCCCAGCGACGAACAACAAAACCTCGTCGGCAGCCTCGCCTTCAACGTCCAGGACCGCCACTGGCTCGTCTACTGCGCCCTGGGCGGCCACCAACACGCCGACCTGCCGGAAACCGACCTGCTGACCGGCGTGAGCATGCTGGATTTTTATGTAGAGGCAGCCTAGAAGCAGCGACAAGCTTTTGCTTTGGATTTCGATCTTGACCCACCCGCCCTTTCGGCAGGCTGAGTGGAGGTGTTTATCAGTCGCGGTTACCGCAGCAACGGATATGTACACCGTCAAAAAGCCAGGATCAAAAGATCGCAGCCTGCGGCAGCTCCTACAGATATCACCCCCCACAATGAAGTGGCGCTCCCCCACCACTCAACAGGCCGAGCGTTAGCTCGCCTGCCGCTGTTGATCTTGATCCACCCGCCCCTTCGGAAGGCCGAGCGCAGGTGTTCATCAGGGGGTTGGCGCGCAGCGCCATTCGGCGAAGCCGAATACATCGAGAGGAGGTCGTCGCGAAGCAGACCGTAGGCGATGCCCCCTGATGGACACCGAAGCGAGGGAACCCCGAGCCCCGGCGAGGGGCCGTACGCTCGGGGCGAAGACCTTTGCTTCCTTTGGGGCGTTTGCCAAAGGGAGTCGCCGTAAGGGCGAAACCCTAAGCGGCCGTTACCGCAGAAACGGATATGTACACCTGCAAGAGATTGGTCGGCTGTCAGGCCGCCATCGCGAGCAAGCTCGGCTCCCACAGTAGATCTATGTATATCCGCATGAGATTGGTCGGCTGTCAGGCCGCCTTCGCGAGCAAGCCCGCTCCCACAGAAAGCCCACACAAAAGTCCGACAGACACAAAAAACCCGGTGCCATCACTGACACCGGGCTTCTTGAATACAGCGAACCGTTATTCGCCGAGCATCTGACCAACCGTCGGATCCTTGAACAACCGGGTCAACGCATCACTCAACACATCGCTCACCAGCTTGGTGTTGGTTTCCTGATTCGGCGCCATACCAAAACGCTGATTCAGCGACGCAGCATAACGGCCACTGTAACGATGGTTGGCATTCTGCACATCAGAGCGGAAAGCCGCGCCAATAGTCGCCTCAGTCACATACATGCCTTCTTTGGGCGACTGATAACTCAGCTCTGCCAGCGTCACCGTCAACTGCGGCGCGTTGTAAGCGTTGGGCGTCGGGGTGAACCCCAACAGACGCACAGCCGCCTCGGCCTGAGCCTGCAACTTCGGCAGAATCTGCGCACCTTGCACCGTGATTGCGCTCGTTTCAGGGTAAAGGCCACCACGGGTGCCCAACGTTGGCGACGGACGGCCATCGACCACCCTCACCACCACCGGCTGACCATGCCCGACCGGCGCCAGCTGAGTCGTGAGCTTAGGCTCCGGGGCTAGTTGCTGCGGGCTGTTGGCGCAGCCAACCAGGGTCAAACTGGTCACAGTGATCAAACCGAACAACAGGCGTTGCAACATGCGCTACTCTCCAGATACAAATACGAACTGATCGGCAGTATAGCGGCCGGCACGCGCTTCAAACCAGCAACCCTGAAGACTTGTGCAAAGTCTGCGCTTGCGGGCGCTCGGTAACCTCAGTGTCATGCCGTACTGCTAACTTCTGTGTGGAAATCGAAGAAATTCGTCTCAACTGGTTGCACCAGCCGCTACCGGCCGGTGCCCGTCTGAGCCCACACACTCCTGACGCACAGTGCAGACGGTTTAGTCCATCTGACCGAACGGCTAATAAAAGTCATTAAACACGACCATTTCCCTGCGTTTCTTCGCTACAATCTCCCCCCGATTATAAGGACGTCTCCTGATCGGGCCTCGCAGCATCGCTGATACGCGAGTATTAGCTCCCCCGCACCGCCCACAGAGAGCCGCCCACACAGATCGAGTGAAGCTGGCGAGCTTGCTGTTTATCCTGCAAATCACCACTTTTCGCGAATCTGCAGAGCTGTCATTACGCTCGGTCACTGAGCTGTTTGCCCGTTTTGCCTGCCCTGTATCCCAGGGCGGCAATCCATCCGGGCACGGTGCCAGGCTGGGACAGCCCTTTTTTGAGGTTCACGTCTTCAAAAGAGCGTGAAAAAAACGGGTTTTCACAACTTCACAAGAGTGTGGCGAGCAAATGAATAGTTTTGCGTCTGAACATGCACCATTAGCGTCTACAACAGCCCAACGACACAGGACCGAGTACTCCTCAAGAACTGGAGCCTGAAGCCTGTCCACTACGGATTTGGTTGCACAAACGGACGTATCGGCCATAAGTCGAATTGCCTCCCGCGCGCTGAAGTGAGTTCATAGGAACCCTGAGCCCGGTAGGTAGCGTCTGTCGAAGTTGCGAAAAATTGCGAAGATTCGGACATGGCGATCCTGGCCATGGGTACCCGGGGCTCTACAGAGCATGCCCCGTAACTCCTGGCAGCTATGCCGACAATTTGGTGCTGCAGATTTTGGAGACGCGTTAAATGGCGCATAACGAAGCAGTCGACGTAGTACTGGTTGGGGCCGGCATCATGAGTGCCACCCTGGCTGTATTGCTCAAAGAGCTCGACCCCGCGATCAAGCTGGAAGTCGTCGAGCTGATGGATTCCGGTGCCGCGGAGAGTTCCAACCCGTGGAACAACGCCGGTACCGGTCACGCCGGGCTGTGTGAGCTGAACTACACGCCACAGGCCGCTGACGGCAGCGTCGACATCAAGAAAGCCGTGCACATCAACACCCAGTTCGAGGTGTCGAAGCAGTTCTGGTCCTACCTGACCCGAAAAGGCACCTTCGGCTCGTCGAAATACTTCATCAGCCCGGTTCCGCACCTGAGCTTCGTGCAAGGTGACGCTGGCGTTTCGTTCCTCAAGGAACGTTTCAAGGTGCTGAGCAAGCACCACGCCTTTGCCGACATGGAATACACCGAAGACAAGGCAAAAATGGCTGACTGGATGCCATTGATGATGCCTGGTCGTCCGGCCGACGAAGTCATCGCCGCGACCCGCGTAATGAACGGCACCGACGTCAACTTCGGCGCCCTGACCAATCAACTGCTCAAGCACCTGACCAGCGCACCCGATGCCCAGGTCAAGTACTGCAAGCGCGTGACCGGTCTCAAGCGTAACGGCGATGGCTGGACCGTCAGCATCAAGGACGTCAACAGCGGCAACAGCCGTGATGTCGATGCCAAGTTTGTCTTCCTCGGTGCTGGCGGTGCGGCATTGCCGTTGTTGCAGGCTTCGGGCATCGAAGAAAGCAAAGGTTTCGGCGGTTTCCCGATCAGCGGCCAATGGCTGCGTTGCGACAACCCGGAAGTGGTCAAACACCACCAGGCCAAGGTTTACAGCCAGGCAGCGGTGGGTTCGCCACCGATGTCAGTGCCGCACCTGGACACCCGTGTCGTCGATGGCCAGAAGTCCCTGCTGTTCGGACCTTACGCTGGTTTCACCACCAAGTTCCTCAAACACGGTTCGTTCATGGACCTGCCGATGTCGGTTCGCGCCGGCAACATCGGCCCGATGCTGGCCGTGGCCAAAAACAACATGGACCTGACCAAGTACCTGGTCAGCGAAGTGATGCAGTCGATGGAACAACGTCTGGAATCGCTGCGCCGCTTCTACCCTGAAGCCAAGGCCGAAGACTGGCGTCTGGAAGTCGCTGGCCAGCGCGTGCAGATCATCAAGAAAGACCCGAAAAAAGGCGGCATTCTGCAGTTCGGTACCGAACTGGTTGCCGCCAAGGACGGTTCCCTTGCGGCACTGCTCGGTGCATCGCCTGGCGCTTCGGTCACGGTGTCGATCATGCTTGAGCTGATCGAAAAATGCTTCCCGAACAAAGCCAAGGGTGAATGGGCAGCCAAGCTGGCGGAAATCTTCCCGGCTCGGGAAAAAGTCCTGGAAACCGACGCTGCGCTGTATCGCAAGATCAATACGCAGAACAACGTCGCTCTGGAACTGGTTGAAGAAAGCAGCGAGACCCCAAGCTTCGCTTGATGCTCGCGCATAAAAAAACGCCCCGTTCTCGTTGAGAGCGGGGCGTTTTTTTATGGCCACTTGTAGGAGCACGGCTTGCCGGCGATGGCGATCTCAAGGACGCCATCGCCGGCAAGCCGTGCTCCTACAGGTACAGGTCAGCCGCGAGCCTTGTTGATCAGCTCGATGTACTCGGCGGCGTTGCGTTGATCCTTGATCACATCAATGAAGGTCTGACCGTGTTCGTCCTTGCCGTCCAGGTCCAGGCCTGCCTCGACAAAGAACACCAGGAAACGCTCGAAATCGTCGATACGCAGGCCGCGGTAAGCCTTGATCAGCTTGTGCAGGGACGGCGAAGTCGCGTCGATCGGTTCAAAATCGAGGAACAATTTGATCTGCGCATCGCCGATCTCGTCACCAATCACCTGTTTCTTATCTTTACGCATTGCCGACTCCAGCTCGCAGACATTTCACGGGGCGGGCAGTTTACCCCTGCCCCGACCCAAGCCTCAACGACCAGCGTTCACTCGGAAAAGCGCTTGGCGCCCTGACGTGCTCGTATACAATATCCGCAATCACGCCTGCCGGGACTCATTCAAGTGCCTCTACCCAGCTTCAACGCCCCTAATCTGGGGATTGCGCCCTCGGCTTCGGAAGTTATCGCCAAACACCTGCGCGAGGCAATCATCGGTGGCCACTTCGCCGAAGACGAGCCGATCCGTCAGGACGACATCGCCCGCCTGTTCAACGTCAGCAAGATTCCCGTGCGCGAGGCGCTCAAACGTCTTGAGGCGGAAGGCCTGGTGCAGTTTCAGCGCAACAAGGGCGCGGTGGTGACGAAGATTTCCGAGCCCGAGCTGGCGCAGATCTTTGAAGTCCGGGTGCTGCTGGAGGTCCAGGCGATTCGCCTGGCGGTGCCGAACATGACTGAAGCCACGTTTGCCCGCGCCGAAAGTATCTGTGCCGAGTTCATCGACGAAAACAACATCGGCCGCTGGGCCGAATTGAACTGGGCGCTGCACGCGTGCCTGTACGAGCCGGCGCAGCGGCCGTTCCTGCTCAACCTGATCCGCTCGATTCACGACAAGGTCGAACGCTACCTGCGCATGCAGATGAGCTTTTCCGAAGGCAAGGACCGTGCGGACCACGAGCACCGCGACATTCTCGCCGCCTGCCGGGCCGGCGATGCCGACAAAGCCGCCGAACTGATCGAGCAGCACATCATTGGCGTGTGCCGCACGCTCTACGAACACCTGCCGAACGCACCCGCGCGGATCTGATCGACTGTGCCGATTTCGTCATCGGTAACGGTTAAATCCCTCAAGCCATCCCGCGCCTCAAACGCCAGTCTTGCACAGACATTTCCTGTGCAAGGTGGCGCCCTTCATGAAACGTATTCACGTCCTCGACTCTCACACTGGCGGTGAACCGACACGCCTGGTCATCGCCGGCTTCCCGGAACTGGGCGTAGGCTCGATGGCCGAACGTAAGCGCCGCCTCGCCGAGGAGCACGACCACTGGCGCGCCGCCACGGTGCTTGAGCCTCGCGGCAACGATGTGCTGGTCGGTGCCCTGCTCTGCGAGCCGCAAGATCCCGGTGCTTGTGCCGGGGTTATTTTCTTCAACAACAGCGGCTACCTCGGCATGTGCGGTCACGGCACCATTGGCCTGGTGGCCTCGCTGGCGTATCTCAAACGCATCGAGCCCGGCGTGCACCGGATTGAAACCCCAGTCGGCACGGTCGAAGCGACCTTGCACGAGGATCGCTCAGTCAGCGTGCGCAATGTCCCGGCCTATCGCTACCGCAAGGCCGTGCAGCTGACGCTACCGGGTTACGGCGCGGTCAGCGGTGACATCGCCTGGGGCGGCAATTGGTTTTTCCTGATCGCCGAACACGGCCAACGCATCGCCAGCGACAACCTCGAAGCCCTGACCGCTTACACCTGGGCGGTCCGCGAAGCGCTGGAAAGCCAGGGCATTCGCGGCGAAGACGGCGGCGAAATCGATCACATCGAGCTGTTTGCCGACGACCCTGTGGCCGACAGCCGCAATTTTGTCCTCTGCCCCGGCAAAGCCTACGACCGCTCGCCCTGCGGCACCGGCACCAGCGCCAAGCTGGCGTGCCTGGCCGCGGACGGCAAATTGCAGCCCGGTGAAGTCTGGCGCCAGGCCAGCGTGATCGGCAGCCAGTTCGAAGCCAGCTACGAGCGGCTCGACGAGCAACGCATCATTCCGACCATCCGTGGTCGCGCCCACATGAGTGGCGAGAGCCAATTGTTGCTGGAGGAAGACGACCCGTTCGTGTGGGGCATCGGTTCATGAATGCCGACGTCATCGTCATCGGCGCCGGTATCGTTGGCAGTGCCTGTGCCCATGAACTGGCGCAACGCGGGCTCGACGTGCTGGTGCTCGACAGCCAGCGCGGCGGCGCCACGGCTGTCGGTATGGGCCACTTGGTGGCGATGGATGACAACCCGGCCGAACTGGCGCTGAGCCAATACTCCATCGAGCTCTGGCGGCAATGGGCACCGCGCCTGGCCCCCGATTGCGCCTACAGCAATTGCGGCACGTTATGGCTGGCCGCCAATGACGAGGAAATGGCCGGTGCCGAACACAAACGCCAAACACTCAAGGCTCAGGGCATTGCCTGCGAGATGCTCGACCCACGCGCACTGTACGCGACCGAACCGATGCTGCGTCCCGGCCTGAGCGGTGCGCTGAAAGTCTGCGGCGACGGCATTCTCTACGCGCCGAATGCTGCTCACTGGCTGCTTAACCAAAGCGCCGGGAGGATCACTCGGCGCACGGTCGAAGTCACGCAAGTCGACGGCAATCAGCTGCGATTGGCTTCTGGCGAGCGATTACGCGCCGAGGCGGTGGTACTGGCCAACGGCATTCACGTCACCGAACTGTGCCCCGACCTGCCGATTCGCCCGAAGAAAGGCCATCTGCTGATCACCGACCGTTACCCCGGCAAGATCCATCACCAGTTAGTCGAGTTGGGCTATGTCACCAGTGCTCACGCCAGTGAAGGCACCTCGGTTGCCTTCAATGCCCAGCCACGGCCAACCGGGCAAATCTTCCTCGGCTCATCGCGCCAGTTCGACAGCACCGACCTGAGCGTCGAGCCAGAAGTGTTGGCGCGCATGCTGCGTCGGGCAATCGACTATTTGCCGGCGCTGGCCGGAATGAACGCCATCCGCAGCTGGACCGGCCTGCGTGCCGCCACGCCTGATGGCTTGCCGCTGATCGGTGAACATCCACAGCAAGCGGGTTTGTGGCTGGCCGCCGGACACGAGGGACTGGGCGTGACCACAGCTCCCGGCAGTGCGCAGTTGCTGGCCGCGCAGCTGTGCAAAACCACTCCGGCCATCGACCCGACGCCTTATCTGCCAGGGCGTTTCCTGTCCACCGCACAAGGGTTACGCGCATGATTGAATTGAGTCTCGACGGCCGCACGGTAGCGGTCGACGCCGGTACAACGGTTGCGGCGCTGCTCTACCTGGCAGGCGACGGCTGCAGTCGAACCTCGGTCAGCGGTCAGCGCCGGGCGCCTTTTTGCGGGATGGGCGTTTGTCAGGAGTGTCGGGTGAGTATCGACGGCCAACGCCGTCTCGCTTGCCAGACGGCGTGCCGCGCAGGTATGTGCGTGGAGACCCGGGCATGAAAGTCGATCTGCTGATTATCGGCGCAGGGCCGGCGGGCATGGCGGCAGCATTGGCCGCCGCACCGAGCACGGCACGCATCGCCGTCATCGATGACAACCCGGCACCCGGCGGGCAAATCTGGCGCGACGGGGTCAATGCGCACTTGCCGAACAATGCCCGGGTTCATCGTCAGAAACTGGCAGCCGCGAGCAACGTGCAGGTGTTCAATTCGACGCGTGTGGTGGCGCTGGCCGGGCCGAGGAAGCTGTTACTGGAAGACCCCGAACAGGGTTGGAGCATCGAGTACGAGCAACTGATTCTGTGCACCGGCGCCCGTGAATTGCTGCTGCCGTTTCCCGGCTGGACCTTGCCCGGTGTCACTGGCGCGGGCGGGCTGCAAGCACTGATCAAGGGCGGCATGCCGGTGGCCGGCGAGCGGCTGGTGATTGCCGGCACTGGTCCGTTGCTGCTGGCCAGCGCCGCCACCGCGAAAAAAGCCGGCGCCCAGGTACTGCAAATCGCCGAACAAGCGCCGCTGAGAGCCGTCGCAGGATTTGCCCTGCAACTGCCAAGATGGCCAGCCAAGTGGCTGCAAGCCTTGCAGTTGTTTGATCGTCACTACCGCAGAGACAGCCATGTCCTCGAAGCGTATGGCGACAGCCACCTGCAAGGCGTACGCCTGAAATGCCAGGGCCGGATCGTCGAGATTCCCTGCGAGCGACTGGCCTGCGGATTCGGCCTGATCCCCAATACCCAACTGGCCCAAGCGCTTGGTTGTGAATTGAACAACGATGCTATCGCCGTCGACGCGTACCAGCTCAGTAGCCTGGACGGACACTATGCGGCGGGCGAATGCACAGGTTTCGGCGGCAGTGAGCTGGCATTGGTTGAAGGTGCCATCGCAGGATTGATGGCCATCGGTGACGTACAGCAAGCCCGCGCACTCTGGCCGCAACGGCAACGCTGGCAAGCTTTCGCCGATCAGTTACGGCGCACCTTTGCCTTGCGTGATGAACTCAAACACCTGGCCACGCCCGACACGCTGATCTGCCGTTGTGAAGACGTGGCGCTGTCAGCGCTCAAGGCCTGCACCGGCTGGAACCAGGCCAAACTGCACACGCGTTGCGGCATGGGCGCCTGCCAAGGGCGAGTCTGTGGCGCGGCGACCCGTTACCTGTTCGACTGGCCACAACCGGCGCCACGTCCACCGTTTTCCCCGACGCGCATCGATACGCTGTTGCAGCTTACCGAGCTTCCCAATCCCGCGTCCGTCACCGTAGAGTAAGGCCCTCTTCCCTGCGGATCGCCACCGGATGACGTTCCCCTTGCCACTGCCCTGCCCCCGCGACCTGCCCGAGCTGCTGGGCAGTTTGCAACTGATCACACCGTTGCTTGATGCCATGCCCGGCGTGGTGTTCTTCGTCAAGGACACCGCCGCTCGCTACGTGCTGATCAATCGGACCCTGGCCCAACGCTGTGGCGCCAAAGACGCCAACGCGCTTCTCGGCAAGACGGCTGAACAGGTGTTTCCCTCGCGCTTCGGCCCGCATTACACCGAGCAAGACCTGCGGGTGCTGAGTGACGGCAGCCAGTTGAGCGATCAGCTTGAACTGCACCTTTACCCTGGCCACGAACCTGGCTGGTGCCTGACCCACAAACTGGCGCTGCGCGATGCACGGGGCGACATCATCGGCATGGCGGGGATTTCCTACGACCTGCTCGCGCCCCAGTCCAGTCATCCGGCCTATGAAAAACTCGCGGCGGTCGACGGGCATATCCGCGAGCATTACGCGCAACACATCGCGCTGAGTGAGCTGACGGCCCTCAGCGGTTTTTCCGTGGCGCAACTGGAGCGCCTGTGCAAACGGATCTTCCAACTGACGCCACGCCAGATGATTCACAAGGCACGCCTGGGCGCTGCCACGCAGTTGCTGTCAGGCGAGCTGCCAATCACCGAGATCGCCCTGCGCTGCGGTTACACCGACCACAGCGCGTTCAGCCGTCAATTCAAGGCACTCACCGGCGTGTCCCCTTCGCAGTACCGCGACAACCATCGCTGACTGTTACCCGTTACTGAGCACCCCGCCAAACCCTGCTCCCTTTTGTGACACGACGCCCGCCTTCAGGGCATTCGTCCTCGCGGCGTATTTCCTTGACCGGAATTTGCACTGCTGGCTGCTGGCGTCTGTTTCGGGCCTCGTAGCCCGTCAAGGATTTAACCCGATGAGGGCTTCGGTTTTTTGGCACAGCCAGTGCATATCAAATATCGTATACGAAATTCTAAATACCAATTTGATAAGAACTGCCCAACGCTCGACACCATCCGACAACGAGGCCCCTTATGAAAAATCCTGCATCCGCCGTCTTCATCACCGCCCTGCTGAGTAGCGCGTTCATCGCCCAGGCCCAGGCCGACAAACTCGACGACATCATCGAGTCCGGCAGCTTGCGTTGCGCGGTCACCCTGGACTTCCCGCCCATGGGCTTTCGCGATGAGAAAAACACCCCGGCCGGATTCGACGTCGACTACTGCAACGACCTGGCAAAAACCCTCGGGGTCAAAGCCGAGATTGTTGAGACACCGTTCCCGGACCGAATTCCGGCACTGGTTTCCGGCCGCGCAGACGTGATCGTCGCCTCCACCTCCGACACGCTGGAACGGGCCAAGACCGTGGGCATGACCATTCCCTACTTCGCCTTTCAGATGGTGGTGCTGACCCGCAACGATGCCGGGATCAAGGCCTACGCCGACCTCAAGGGCCACTCGGTGGGCGGCCCGGCCGGCACGTTTGAAGCCATCGCGCTGGAAAACGACGTGAAGAAATGGGGCGACACCAAAGGTGCTTTCCATGCCTACCAGTCGCTGGCTGATGCGGTACTTGCCCTGAGCCAGGGGCAGATCGACGCGACCACCGTGACCTCGACGGTCGCCTCGTCACTGATCAAATCCGGCAAGTACAAAAACCTCAGCGTCGCCGGCACCGCGCCCTATGACATCGACTACGTATCCCTGGGCGCCAAGCGCAATGAGTTCGGCCTGATCAACTACCTCAACCTGTTCGTCAATCATCAGGTGCGCTCCGGGCGGTATCAGGAGTTGTTCGCGCAATGGGTCGGCGGCACGGCGCCACAGCTGACGGCCAGCGGCGTGTATCGCTAAAACCCAAAAGATCGCAGCCTGCGGCAGCTCCTACAAATTTGCGTACACCCGGTAGGAGCTGCCGCAGGCTGCGATCTTGGCGATCTTAAAACCAAGGAACTCCTTTGATGTTCGACTACACCTTCCATTGGCGCGCCGCCTTCCAGGCGTTGCCGGACATGCTCGACGGCGCCCGGGTCACCCTGGAAATCGCGGTGCTGTCGATGCTCGCCGGCACCCTGATTGCGATGTTCCTCGCCCTCGGCCAGCAGTCCGACAAGCGCCTGTTCCGGGCGATTGCCGCCAGCTGGGTGTCGATCGCCCGCAACACGCCGGCACTGTTTCAGGTGTACATCCTGTACTTCGGCCTCGGTGCCTTTGGTATTCACATGGGCTCATGGCTGGCGTTGCTGATCGGCATCACCTTCAACAACGCCGGCTATCTGGCCGAGACATTTCGCGGCGGCCTCAACGCCGTGCCTGAAACCCAATTGCGCGCGGCCCGCTCGCTGGGTATGAGCGCACCGAAGGCCTATCGGCTGGTGGTCCTGCCGCAATTGCTGCGTGTGGTGTTTTACCCGCTGACCAATCAAATGGTCTGGGCCTTGTTGATGACGTCTTTGGGGGTGGTGGTCGGCCTGACCAGCGACCTCACCGGCGTGACCCAGGCGCTGAACGTGAAGACCTTTCGCACCTTCGAGTTCTTCGCCATCGCCGCCGTTCTCTACTTCGTCCTGGCCAAGCTGGTGGTGTTGATCGCCCGCCTGCTGGCTTGGCGCTTGTTCCGGTACTAGGAGGCCTGCATGTACACCTCAAGTTTTACCTCGGGCGACTTCATCTACCTGCTGCAAGGCGCCGGCACCACGCTGTTGCTGACGTTCTGGGCGATGTTGATCGGCACCTTGCTGGGTGTCGCCTGTGGCCTGCTCCGGGCTTTGCTGCCGCGTTTGAGCCTGCCGCTGGCCTGGGTACTGGACGTGTTTCGCAGCGTGCCGCTGCTGATTCAGTTTGTGCTGCTCAACTCGTTCAAGTCGATTGTCGGCCTGAACTGGAGCGCGTTCACCGTGGCCTGCGTGATCCTCGGTGCCTACTCCACCGCGTACTGCGCGGAAATCGTCCGTGGCGGTGTGCTGTCGGTGCCCTTGAGCACGCGGCGGGCCGCCCGCTCGCTGGGCCTCAGTCACCGCCAGGACTTGCTGCACATTGTCTTGCCGATGGCCACGCGGGTGGCGTTTCCGGGCTGGATCAACCTGACGCTGGCCGTCATGAAAGACACCTCGCTGGTGCTCTGGATCGGCATCGTCGAACTGCTGCGCGCCTCGCAAACCATCGTCACCCGGCTCCAGGAACCGTTGTTCGTCCTGGCCCTGGCCGGCCTTATCTACTACGTCATGAGTCTGGTGATCGCTCGTCTGGGTGTGCGGCTCGAACAGAGGTGGCAGGAAAATGATTGAGATCGAGAACGTTCGTAAATCCTTCGGCAACCTGGAAGTGGTCAAGGGTGTCGACCTGACGGTGAACAAAGGTGAAGTGGTGTCGATCATCGGTGGCTCGGGCTCGGGCAAGTCGACCTTGCTGATGTGCATCAACGGCCTGGAAGCCATTCAGGGCGGGCAGATCCGCGTTGACGGCACGCCGGTGCATGCCAGCGGCACCGACCTGAACAAGTTGCGGCAGAAAATCGGCATCGTCTTCCAGCAATGGAACGCCTTCCCGCACCTCACGGTGATGGAGAACGTGATGCTCGCACCGCGCAAGGTGCTCGGCAAAAGCCGTCAGGAAGCGGAAGAAATCGCCGTGCGGCAACTGACCCACGTGGGCCTCGGCGACAAGCTCAAGGTGTTTCCGAGCAAGCTCTCCGGCGGTCAGCAACAACGCATGGCGATTGCCCGGGCGCTGGCCATGTCGCCGGATTACATGCTGTTCGACGAAGCCACCTCGGCCCTCGACCCGCAACTGGTGGGCGAGGTGCTGGACACCATGCGCCTGCTCGCCGAGGAAGGCATGACCATGGTCCTGGTGACTCACGAAATCCGCTTTGCCCGCGATGTTTCGGATCGGGTGGCGTTCTTTCGCGACGGCAAGATCCACGAAATCGGTTCACCGGACCAGGTGATCGGCCAACCGCAACGAGCGGAAACCGCCGACTTCCTGAAGTCGGTGTTGTAACCCACAGACAGGCCTCAGGAGACAGTCATGCGTTCGAGCAAGATCATTCATGTGGTGAGTTGCCACGCCGAAGGTGAAGTCGGTGACGTTATCGTCGGCGGTGTCGCGCCACCGCCCGGCGCGACCCTGTGGGAACAGTCGCGCTGGATTGCCGAGGACCAGACCCTGCGCAACTTCGTGCTGAACGAGCCACGCGGCGGGGTGTTTCGCCACGTCAATCTGCTGGTGCCGGCCAAGAACCCGCTCGCCGACATGGCGTGGATCATCATGGAACCGGCTGACACGCCACCGATGTCCGGCTCCAACTCGCTGTGCGTGGCCACGGTGCTGCTCGACAGCGGTATTTTGCCGATGACCGAACCGCTGACCCGCCTGGTGCTCGAAGCCCCCGGCGGCTTGATCGAGGTGACCGCCCAATGCCATAACGGCAAGGCCGAGCGGGTCGAGGTGCGGAACGTGGTGTCGTTTGCCGACAAGCTTGATGCCTGGATCGAAGTCGAAGGCCTCGGTTCGCTGCAGGTCGATACCGCCTATGGCGGCGACAGTTTTGCGATTGTCGATGCCCAGCGTCTGGGTTTCTCACTGACCGCCGATGAAGCCGCGGACCTGGTCGCTACCGGTCTTAAGATCACTCAGGCGGCCAACGAACAATTGGGCTTCGTGCACCCGCTGAACCCGGACTGGAAACATATTTCGTTCTGCCAGATCGCCGCGCCGCTCGACCGCGCCAATGGCGTGGCCAGTGCCGCCAACGCGGTGGTGATCCGCCCCGGAAAAATCGACCGTTCACCCTGCGGCACCGGTTGTTCGGCGCGCATGGCGGTGCTGCATGCCAAAGGCCAGCTGGCGGTGGGCGAAGTGTTCATCGGACGCTCGATCATCGGTTCCGAGTTTCATTGCCGGATCGACAGCACCACTGAAATAGCCGGACGCCCGGCCATCATTCCCTGCCTGTCCGGGCGCGCCTGGATCACCGGCACCCACCAGCATATGCTCGACCCAAGCGATCCTTGGCCGGGCGGCTATCGACTGTCCGACACCTGGCCGGTCGACCTGACTATTTGAAGCACCGTACCTGGCAAACCCCTTTGAACCCCCATGGCACTTTCAGTGCTCAACTTAAACGTATACGAAATACCAAACAGTCATTATCGGAGGCAACATGAGCAAGCACGTTAACTGGAGCGGCGTTTTCCCTGCGGTCACTACCCAGTTCAACCCGGACTTTTCCATCGACTACGAAGACACGCACAAGGTCATCAGCGGGCTGGTGCGCGACGGTGTTTCGGGGCTGGTGATCTGCGGCACCGTCGGCGAGAACACCTCGCTAAGCACCGAGGAAAAAATCAGCCTGGTGGAAGTCGCCAGGGACGCCGCAGCAGGTCGGGTACCGGTGATCTCCGGTGTCGCCGAATTCACCAGCGCCAACGCCAGCAAGGTCGCCAAGGAAATCCAGCGCGTGGGCGCCGACGGCATCATGCTGATGCCGGCGCTGGTCTACTCCTCGAAACCCTTCGAGACCGCCGCGCATTTCCGTAGCGTCGCCGCCAGCATCGACCTGCCGGTGATGGTCTACAACAACCCGCCAATCTATAAAAACGACGTGACCCCGGACATCCTGATTTCCCTCGCCGACTGCGACAACGTCGTCTGCTTCAAGGATTCCTCAGGCGATACCCGGCGTTTCATCGACGTGCGCAATGAAGTCGGCGACCGCTTTGTACTGTTCGCCGGGCTCGATGACGTGGTGCTCGAAAGCATTGCCGTTGGCGCGGTGGGCTGGGTTTCCGGGATGTCCAATGCCTTCCCGAAAGAAGGCGAGACGTTGTTCCGCCTGGCGCGCGATGGTCGCTTCAAAGAAGCCATGCCGATCTACGAATGGTTCATGCCACTGCTGCACCTCGATGCCCGCCCGGACCTGGTGCAGTGCATCAAGCTCTGTGAAGAACTGATGGGCCGCGGCACGGCGCTGACCCGTCCACCTCGCCTGGCTCTGCTTGACCACGAACGCAACGAGGTCGAAACGCTGGTCAAGGCCGCGCTCGCCAACCGCCCGACCTTGCCCGACGTCGGTCTATAACAGCCCCTCCCACTGCCGCGCTCTTGATTGAGCGCGGCCACGCCGAGCATTTTTTATGTCAGCCATTATCGGCCACAACTTTATCGGCTTCGGCCGCAGCGCCGCAGGTGAGCAGATCCTGCACAGCATCGACGCCCACAGCGGTGAACCTCTGCCCTATGGATTCAGCCAGGCCAACGCGGAGGAAATCGACAACGCCGCACACTTCGCCGCCAAGGCCTACCCCATTTATCGCAACCTGCCGGCCAGTGTCCGCGCTGGTTTTCTCGAGACTATCGCCGAAGAAATTGACGCCCTGAGCGATGACTTCATCGCCATCGTCTGTCGCGAGACGGCCCTGCCCGCTGCGCGGATTCAGGGCGAACGGGCGCGAACCAGCGGCCAGTTGCGGCTGTTCGCCCGAGTGCTGCGTCAAGGCGATTTCCTCGGCGCACGGATCGACCGAGCCATGCCTGCACGCCAGCCATTGCCACGGCCAGACCTGCGTCAATGGCGTATCGGCCTGGGCCCGGTGGCGGTGTTCGGTGCGAGCAACTTTCCGCTGGCGTTTTCCACCGCCGGTGGCGATACCGCCGCAGCCCTGGCCGCCGGTTGCCCGGTGGTGTTCAAGGCCCACAGTGGGCATATGGCAACCGCCGAGCTGGTTGCGGCAGCGATCATTCGCGCGGCTCAGCGCAGCGGCATGCCCGAGGGCGTGTTCAACATGATTTATGGCGCGGGCGTCGGCGAGGCGCTGGTCAAACACCCCGCGATCCAGGCCGTAGGATTCACCGGCTCACTCAAAGGTGGTCGTGCCCTGTGCGACATGGCCGCCGCCAGGCCGCAACCGATACCGGTGTTCGCCGAAATGTCGAGCATCAACCCGGTACTGCTGCTACCCGCCGCCCTGACGGCCCGCAGCGACACCATCGCCAGCGAACTGAGCGCCTCGATCGTCCTGGGTGGCGGCCAGTTCTGTACCAATCCGGGTTTGATCATCGGCCTGCGCTCGGCGGCGTTCAGCGCCCTCATTGAACAACTCACCGCGCAGATGAACAAAAAACCGCCACACACCCTGCTCAACAGCGGTACCTGGCGTAGTTATGAAGCCGGTGTGCAGCGCTTGCTGGAGCATCCACGGGTGACGCGTCTGAGCGGCGAGCATGCGCCAGGCAATCAGGTGCAACCACAGCTGTTCAAAGCTGACGTCAGCCTGTTGCTTGAAGGGGATGAGGTGCTGCAAGAAGAAGTGTTCGGCCCGGCCAGCATTGTGCTGGAGGTGGCCGACGAGCAAGAGCTCAGGTTGGCGCTGCATGCATTGCACGGGCAGTTGACCGCCACGCTGATCGCCGAACCGGCAGACCTTGAGCTGTGCTCGCAACTGATACCGATCCTTGAGCAGAAAGCCGGACGCCTGCTGCTCAACGGTTATCCGACCGGTGTCGAAGTCTGCGATGCAATGGTCCACGGCGGACCGTATCCAGCGACGTCGGATGCCCGCGGCACCTCGGTTGGCAGCCTGGCGATCGAGCGCTTCCTGCGGCCGGTGTGTTATCAGAACTGTCCGGACGGATTACTGCCGGACGCGCTGAAGAACGCCAATCCATTGGGGATTCTGCGTCTGGTCGATGGGGTGAACACCCGCGAGGAACTGAATCAAGCGGGCTGACGCCCGCTGTGCACCGTCAATCGAACTGCGCGCGCATCCAGGCCTGATATTCGGCAACGCCGGGCTCACCTTCGCGGGGTGCCCAATGCGCATGCTCGCCTTCGCCCACCGGACGATACGGTCCGGCCTTGCATTCGAACATCACGCTGTCCGCTTCAAGCACGACCAGACCGTGGTAAACACCCGCCGGAAGGTCGATCCCCAGCGTATCGCCGCCGCACTCCAGGACTCGCTTGGCAACCACCTGGCCCGCTTCGTCGAAAACCAGTACGCCCAGACGCCCCTTGAGGATCAGTATCGTTTCAGCCTTGTCTTCGCTCAAATGCCGATGTGGCGGAACGTACGTCGATGGCTGCAAGCCCACCGCCATGCGGTGGCATGGCTCGTCCATCTGGTGGAAGTTGTGATGCTGGCGACCACGAGGATTGGCCGCAGACTTCTCGGCCAGCTCGCTGAACAACGTTTGATCAAGAAAGCTCGGCGTCGCCATGTTTTACATTCCCTTAACGGCGTAGATTCCGGCGGCGTTGCGCCAGTAGCCTTTGTAGTCCATGCCGTAACCGAAGATGTAGCGGTCGATGCACGGCAGACCGACGTAATCGGCTTTCAGGTCCGGGCGAGCCTTGCGGTCGTGGTCCTTGTCGATCAGTACGGCGGTGTGCACGGCGCGGGCGCCAGCATGTTTGCAGAAGTCGATGATCGCGCCCAGGGTGTGACCTTCGTCAAGGATGTCGTCGATGATCAGCACATCACGGTCGATGAACGAGACTTCCGGCTTGGCTTTCCAGAACAGGTCGCCGCCGCTGGTTTCGTTGCGATAGCGGGTAGCGTGCAGGTAGGACGCTTCCAGCGGGAAATTCAGATAGGTGAGCAGCTTGCCGGAGAAAATCAGCCCGCCGTTCATCACGCAGAACACCACCGGATTGCTGTCAGCCAGTTGTTCGTTGATTTGCGCACCGACGCGGGCGATGGCCGCCTCGACTTCAGCTTCGGTGTACAGGCAGTCAGCCTCTCGCATGATTTGACGGATATGCTCGAGATCAGCGGACATGGTGCTCTCCAAGGGGGTGGCGGATTCGGAAAAGCGAGCAAAGGTACGCATCCCGCCGGGTCAGATCAAGCGTTTCTGGACTAACGTACTGTATGTCTATAGGACAACACCCCCGGATAGATTAATCTAGGCCGGTTTTTTTGCCCGCCGCCGGAGCCTTTCCCTATGCCCATACGTGAGATCCGCCATCCGCTGATCCGACACAAACTTGGCCTTATGCGCCGCGCAGACATTAGCACGAAGAATTTCCGCGAGCTCGCTCAGGAAGTCGGTGCCCTGCTGACCTACGAGGCCACCAAAGACCTGCCCCTTGAAACCTACGATATCGAAGGCTGGTGCGGCACTGTTTCGGTCGAAAAGATCGCCGGCAAGAAAATTACCGTCGTGCCGATCCTGCGCGCCGGCATCGGCATGCTCGAAGGCGTGCTCAGCCTGATCCCGGGCGCCAAAGTCAGCGCGGTGGGCGTGGCCCGCAACGAGGAAACCCTCGAAGCCCATACGTATCTGGAAAAACTGGTTCCGGAAATCGACGAACGTCTGGCGATGATCATCGACCCGATGCTCGCCACTGGCGGTTCGATGGTTGCCACCATCGACCTGCTGAAGAAGGCCGGTTGCAAGGATATCCGCGCGATGGTTCTGGTTGCCGCCCCGGAAGGTATCGCAGCGGTCGAAAAGGCTCACCCGGACGTGATCATCTACACCGCATCCATTGATCAAAAACTCAACGAACACGGCTACATCATTCCGGGTCTGGGCGATGCCGGTGACAAGATCTTCGGCACCAAGCAGAAGGACGCGTGAGCATGCAGGATGAGTTCAACGACCCGCTCTGGCGCACGGTGCTGTCTGGCGCGCAGATGCTGTTCGTGGCGTTTGGCGCGTTGGTGTTGATGCCGCTGATTACCGGCCTCGACCCGAATGTCGCGCTGTTCACGGCGGGCCTCGGGACTCTGCTGTTCCAGGTGGTCACCGGGCGGCAAGTGCCGGTGTTCCTGGCGTCGAGTTTTGCCTTCATCACCCCGATCATTCTCGCCAAGGGTCAGTTCGGCCTCGCGGCGACCATGGGCGGGGTGATGGCGGCCGGTTTCGTTTATACCTTTCTCGGCGTGGCCGTGAAGATCAAGGGCACCGGTTTCATCGACCGTTTGCTGCCACCCGTGGTGATTGGTCCGGTGATCATTTCGATCGGCCTGGCGATGGCGCCGATTGCCGCAAACATGGCGATGGGCAAGGCCGGTGACGGTAGCGAGCTGATTCATTACCAGACAGCAATGATGATCTCCATGCCAGCGCTGCTGACGACGCTGATCGTGGCGGTGTTCGGCAAAGGTATCTTCCGTCTGGTGCCGATCATCTCCGGCGTACTGGTCGGGTTTGGCATGGCGTTCTTCTTCGGCGTCGTCGACACCGCGAAGATCGCTGCCGCGCCGTGGTTTGCGTTGCCGCACTTCACCGCTCCGGAATTCAATTGGCAGGCGATTCTGTTCATTGTCCCGGTGGCGCTGGCCCCGGCCATCGAACACATCGGCGGTGTGATCGCGGTCGGCAGCGTGACCGGGCGTGATTACCTGAAAAAACCCGGCCTGCACCGCACGCTGTTTGGCGACGGCATCGCAACCACCGCAGCCGGGCTGCTCGGCGGTCCACCCAACACCACCTACGCCGAAGTGACGGGCGCAGTGATGCTGACCAAGAACTACAACCCGAAAATCATGACCTGGGCGGCAATCTTTGCCATCAGCCTGGCGTTTATCGGCAAGTTCGGTGCGCTGCTGCAAAGCATTCCGGTGCCGGTAATGGGCGGGATTCTCTGCCTGTTGTTCGGATCGATTGCGGCGGTGGGCATGAACACCATGATCCGCCACAAGATCGACCTGAGCGAAGCGCGCAATCTGGTGATTGTCTCGGTCACGCTGGTATTCGGGATTGGCGGTATGCTGATCGGCACCGGTACCGGCGCGCAGGACTTCGGCCTCAAGGGCATCGCGCTGTGCGCCGTCGTGGCGATTGCGCTGAACCTGATTCTGCCGGGCAATGACAGCTGGAAGCACAAGAAGGCGGATGAGCCGCTGTTGTAAACAAACTTCAGGTTTTTTGCTGCCTGAAAGAATGTCATCGCGGGCAAGCCTTGCTCCTACAGGGTTGAGTCGATTCACCATGGTGTGTTCGACACAACTCCCGTAGGAGCAAGGCTTGCCCGCGATGCTTTTGGGGATTTACAACGCGAACGGCGCTCGCTCGCACAAGGTTTTCAACGCCTGCGCCCAGTGCGGGTCGTCGTTGAGACACGGCACCAGCACCAACTCCTCGCCCCCCGCCTCGCGGAACTGCTCGAGCCCACGGTCACCGATCTCTTCCAGGGTTTCGATGCAGTCGGCCACGAATGCCGGGCACATCACCAGAATCTTCTTCACGCCTTGCCTGGCCAACGCGTCGAGACGCGCTTCGGTGTAGGGTTCGATCCATTTGGCGCGGCCCAGCCGTGACTGGAAAGACACCGACCATTTGCCATCCGGCAAACCCATGCGCTTGGCAAACGCCGCGGCGGTGCGCAGGCACTGACCGCGATAACAGGTCGCGACCACTTCCGGCGGCGCGCCGGCGCAGCAATCACCGCCCCCGTCAAAGTTATGGCCAGGGTTGAGTTTCTTCAGGTGCCGCTCCGGCAATCCATGAAAGCTCAGCAGCAGGTGATCGTAATCCTGTTCAAGGTACGGCTTGGCGCTGGCGACCAAGGCATCGAGGTATTCCGGCTGATCGTAAAACGGCTGGAGAATCGAAAACTGCACACTCAGTTTCTTCTCGCGCACCACACGTTTGGCTTCTTCAATCACCGTGGTCACGGTGCTGTCGGCGAACTGTGGATAAAGCGGTGCGAGCGTGACCTTTTTGATCCCTTGAGCGGCCATGCGGGTCAACACCGACTCAATCGACGGCTCGCCGTAACGCATGGCCAACTCGACCGGCCCTTGGGTCCACTGTGCGGTCATCGCTTGCTGCAAGCGGCGACTGAGCACCACCAGCGGCGAGCCCTCGTCCCACCAGATCGAGGCATAGGCGTGAGCCGATTGCTCAGGGCGCTTGATCAGAATCAGCGAGACCAGCAAACGTCGTACCGGCCACGGCAAGTCGATGACGTAAGGGTCCATCAGAAATTGATTGAGGTAGCTGCGCACGTCCGCCACCTGTGTGGAAGCGGGCGAACCCAAATTGACCAGAAGCAACGCGTTATTGGTCATGCAACGTCCTATTTCAAAGGCGGCTGGACACGTCGTCCAGAGCCGCGCGCAAATCAGTGAACCGGAAAGTGAAACCCGCCGTCAGCAAGCGCGTCGGCGTCGCCCGCTGGCCGCCCAGCAGCAACAGCGACAACTCGCCAAGACCGATCCGCAACGCAAAAGCGGGCATCGGCATGAACGCCGGCCGGTGCAAAATGCTGGCGAGGGTCTTGGCAAACTCGCGATTACGTACCGGTTTTGGTGCGCACGCATTATAAGGACCGCTGGCGTCTTTCTGATGCAGAAGAAAATCAATCAGGCCGATTTGATCATTGATATGGATCCACGGCATCCACTGCCGACCATTGCCGATCGGCCCGCCCAGCCCCACTTTGAACGGCAATAACAGCCGCGACAAAAAGCCGCCCTCCGCCGACAGCACCAACCCGGTACGCACCAGCACCACACGTATCCCCAGCGCCTCGGCGCGCTGCGCGGTCTCCTCCCAGGCGATGCACAACTGACTGGCGAAGTCTTCGCTGACCGGCGGCGATTTCTCGGTCAACTCACGCTCGCCGCCGTCGCCGTACCAGCCGACTGCAGAGCCCGAAATCAACAGCTGCGGTTTCTGCTCGCGGCTTTCAAGCCACGCCAACAGGGTTTCGGTGAGCCTGATCCGGCTGTTCCAGAGCAGCGCCTTGCGTCGATGAGTCCAGAGACGATCGGCAATCGGTGCACCCGCGAGATTGATCACCGCGTCCACCGGCTGTTGGCCAATGTCTTCCAGATGCCCAACGCCACGTACCTGAGTGCCACATAATTTGGCCACCTTTTCGGGCCTGCGACTCCACACCGTCAGGCTGTGACCCTGGCTCAACCAGTGTCGGCAGAGTTGACGTCCTATCAAACCAGTACCGCCGGTCAGCAATATGTGCATGACATCTTCCTCGCGTGGCGTTTTACCCCAATCACTAGTCTATTTTTATAAGCAGGGATGTTTCGGATCGGACAGGCTCTGTGTTTAACAATAGGCCAACCTGCCAGAACGAGAACGCTTAAAGTTATACCAGAAAACAATATTGTATAGGTTTAACCCGAAGCGTAGCCTGTACAGAGAGGTAAACGAGGCCCCTATGACTGTACCCATCGCAATCATCGGCACCGGCATCGCCGGACTTTCGGCAGCCCAAGCCCTGCAAGAGGCCGGGTACGTCGTTCAATTGTTCGATAAAAGCCGTGGCAGCGGCGGTCGCATGTCGAGCAAACGCAGCGACGCCGGCGCACTGGACATGGGCGCACAATATTTCACCGCCCGCGATCGCCGTTTCGTCATTGAAGTCCAGCGCTGGCAAGCCAATGGCTGGGTCGCTGAATGGACGCCGCAGCTCTATAACTATCATGGCGGCATACTCAGCCCGTCGCCGGACGAACAGACCCGCTGGGTTGGCACCCCGCGCATGAGCGCCATCACCCGCGCGCTGATCGGCGACACAGAAGTGCATTTCGCTTGCCGGATTACCGAGGTCTATCGTGGCGAAGAACATTGGCATTTGCAGGATGCCGAAGGCTTCACCCACGGTCCCTTCAGCCATGTCGTCATCGCCACGCCGGCGCCACAGGCCACTGCCCTGCTGGCTGCCGCACCGAAACTCGCCGGGGTCGCCGCCGGGGTAAAAATGGACCCGACCTGGGCCATTGCACTGGCCTTCGAAAAACCGCTGGAAACGCCAATGGAAGGCTGCTTCGTTCAGGACAGCCCGCTCGACTGGCTGGCTCGCAACCGCAGCAAACCGGGGCGCGACACGACCCTCGACACCTGGGTATTGCATGCCAATAGCAACTGGAGCCGACAACACATCGACCTGCCTAAAGAGGCGGTGATCGAGCAACTACACGGCGCCTTTGCCGAGTTGCTGCACGACTCCATGCCCGCGCCGATCTTCAGTCTTGCCCATCGCTGGCTCTACGCGCGCCCGTCCAGCAGCCATGAATGGGGCGTATTGGCCGACGCCGACCTGGGCTTGTACGTGTGTGGCGATTGGTGCCTGTCCGGGCGTGTCGAAGGGGCCTGGATGAGCGGTCAGGAAGCGGCTCGTCGCCTGCACGAACACCTGCAATAAAGAAAGCGCATCAACCGATGGGGTGGGCGTAGGAGCTGCCGCAGGCTGCGATCTTTTGATCCTGATTGACGGCATCTGCGGCGCAACCATCAAGAAGATCGCAGCCTGTGGCAACTCCTACAGGGGTTTTGCCCTCAAGAAAAACCTATACAAACAATTTGACTTGTACACCTTTGGTTCTATGATCAAACCGTGTTGTACAGCGCGAACAGCCTGTACAGATATAGATCCGAGGTGCCTCCATGCCCCGCGACTCCGCGAGCAAGCCAAAACCTGACACTCAGCCCCATGACGACGCCCCCGGCGTCGACTATCAACAGGCCCTTGAGGAAGGTTGGCTGCCGATCCGCGATGTCGCTCGAATCACCGGCGTCAACGCCGTCACCCTGCGCGCCTGGGAACGCCGTTACGGGTTGATCGTGCCGCAGCGCACGCCCAAGGGACACCGGCTGTTTTCGGCCGAACATGTGCAGCGGATCCATAACATCCTTACCTGGCTCAATCGCGGCGTCGCCGTCAGCCAGGTCAAGCAACTGCTGGACACGCCGCCAGCATTGAGCGAACCCGTCGAAAATGACTGGCACGTCCTGCGCCTGAAGCTGATACAGGCGATCAGCCAATTGGTCGAGCGTCAGCTCGATGACACGCTCAATCAGGCCATGTCGCTGTATCCGCCACGCACCTTGTGCGAGCAACTACTGATGCCACTACTGACTCAACTCGAACAGCGCTGGCAAGGGCAGTTCGGCGCGCAGATGGAGCGGACGTTCTTTTATTCCTGGTTACGCAGCAAGTTCGGCGCGAGGATCTACCATAACAACCGTCAGTTGCGCGGTGCGCCGTTGCTGCTGATCAATCATTCCGACCTGCCCCTGGAGCCGCACCTGTGGCTCACCGCCTGGCTGATCAGCAGCGCCGATTGCCCCGTGGAAGTCTTCGACTGGCCGCTGCCGGCCGGCGAATTGGCGCTGGCGGTCGAACATCTGCAGGCGCGTGGTGTGCTGCTGTATTCCAGTAAATCGATCAATCTCAAACAATTGCCGAAACTTCTGAACAAGGTCAGTTGCCCGAAACTCATTGTCGGGCCAACGGTATGCATTCACCACGCCGAGTTGTCCGTAAGAACCTCTGAAGTCGCTGATTTGTCCCTGGCCGAAGATCCGTTGTCGGCCCATCAAGCATTGGTTCAGCGCGGGCTCATTTAAATGCTTGTACGGAAACCACCATGCAATTGATCTGGCTGCGCTGCGATTTGCGCCTGCATGACAACACCGCCCTCTCGGCCGCCGCGGCTCGCGGACCGTGCCTGGCGGTGTACCTGTTGAGCCCGCAGCAATGGCAGGCCCACGACGACGCGCCGTGCAAAGTGGATTTCTGGCTGCGTAACCTGCGCGAGTTGAGCCTCGCCCTCGGCGATCTGAACATTCCCTTGCTGATCCGTACTGCGGCGCGCTGGGATGACGCGCCACAGGTGTTAGGCCAGTTATGCACGGAACTGAACGTCGAGGCGGTTCACGTCAACGAGGAATACGGTGTGAACGAAAGTCGTCGTGATGCGGCCGTCACCAAGACTCTCGACGCTGCGGGCATTGGTTTTTATAGCTATCTCGATCAATTGCTCTTCAAGCCCGGCAGTGTGCTGACCAGGACCGGCACTTACTTTCAGGTCTTCAGCCAGTTCCGCAAAGTCTGCTACGCCCGCCTGCACGGCGCACTACCCCGACTGATTGCCGCCCCCGGAATTCAGGCGCCAACGGCCATCAACAGTGACCCGATTCCATCGCAGGTCGAGGGCTTCGACACGCCATGCGGACACCTGCGCGCATTCTGGCCGGCCGGCGAACGTGAAGCGCATCGGCGTCTGGAGAACTTCGCCCAAGGGCAGATTGATGACTACAAAGACCAACGCGACTTTCCGGCAATACCCGGCACCAGCCAATTGTCCGCGTACCTCGCGGCCGGGGTGATTTCGCCACGCCAGTGCTTGCACGCGGCCTTGCAAAGTAATCAAGGCGAGTTCGAAAGCGGCAGCGTCGGCGCCGTTACCTGGATCAACGAGCTGCTCTGGCGTGAATTCTACAAACACATTCTGGTGGGCTATCCGCGGGTCTCCCGGCACCGCGCCTTTCGCCCGGAAACCGAAGCCCTGGCCTGGCGCGATGCACCGGATGAGCTGGCCGCCTGGAAAGAGGCACGCACCGGGTTGCCGATCATCGACGCCGCCATGCGCCAACTGCTCGAAACTGGCTGGATGCACAACCGTCTGCGGATGGTAGTGGCGATGTTCCTGACAAAAAATCTGCTGATCGACTGGCGCGAAGGTGAGCGTTTTTTCATGCGCCACTTGATCGATGGCGACTTGGCCGCAAACAACGGCGGCTGGCAGTGGAGCGCTTCGACCGGCACCGATTCGGCGCCCTGGTTCCGGATTTTCAACCCGTTGAGCCAGTCGGAAAAATTCGACGCTGATGGTCTGTTCATCAAGCACTGGATACCAGAGCTGGCGGGGATGAACAAAAAAGCTATCCACAACCCGGCGGCCATAGGCGGACTGTTTGGTGTGGCCGGCTATCCGCAGCCAATCGTCAATCTGGGCCTGACACGCGAACGTGTGCTGGTGGCGTTCAAACAGCTGCCTTCGCGTCTGGATGTCGGAGCGATACATGGCTGAAAAGGAGAATGGGATGAGTCGTACAACTCCACGGCGGTATTGGTTGACCGGAGCCGGCAATGGCATTGGTGCTGCACTGGCCGAAGAACTGTTGAAGTCCGGCGCGCACCTGGCGGTCAGCGCCCGCACAGTTGCGCCATTAAAAATCCTGGCCCAGCGGTATCCGGGGCAAGTGCTGGTGGTGGCGGGCGATTTGACCAACAGCCAGGCCGTGCGCGAAATCGGCGAGCAGATCCAACAGGACTGGGGCTCGCTGGACACTGTGATCCTCAACGCCGGCACCTGTGAATATGTCGACGCCAAACAGTTCGACGCCTCGATCATCGAACACGTGGTGCGCACCAACCTGCTCGCCAGCAGCTATTGCATCGAAGCCGCGTTGCCGTTGCTGCGCGCAGGGATCGCGCCCCATCTGGTGGGCATCGCCAGTTCGGTGACTTACCTGCCCCTGCCTCGGGCCGAAGCCTATGGTGCCTCGAAAGCCGGGCTGCGGTATCTGTTCGAATCCTTGCGTATCGATCTGGCATCGGAAGGCATTGAAGTCACCGTGATCAGCCCAGGCTTCATCGACACCCCGCTGACCGAGAATAACGACTTCCCCATGCCACAGATCTGGCCAGCCAACAAAGCCGCGCGATATGTCGTCGGTAAACTCAAGCAGCGCCCGCAGGAAATCGCCCTCCCGGCCCTGTTCATGGCCGCACTCTGGCCTCTGTCGAAAATATCCAACCGCGTAAAGTGGGTGATCGGCAAGCGCATGGTCAGGAATTCGCCGCCGATCATGGATAAGCCGTAAACATTTCATGGCCCAACGCCGATCGGCAACCTCATCTGGCTGAGCGTCCGTCAGGCCTTTCACACAGCATCGACGCGCTGCCTTACACTGCGCGTCTATGAACACTATCCCCCTCAAGACCATCGCCGAACCGGCAGTCACCTGCTCGACCTGCGCAGCCTGCTGTTGCCAGCTCGAAGTCATGCTGATCACGGACACCGGCGTGCCCGAACGTTTTATCGACACCGACGATTGGGGCGGGGAAGTCATGCTGCGCCTGGATGACGGCTGGTGCGCCGCGCTGGATCGCGACAGCATGATGTGCACCATTTACGAAAAACGCCCGCTGATCTGCCGGGAGTTCGAAATGGGCGCACCGGAGTGCATCGACGAGCGTCGGGGGATTGCGACGGCGTATCGCTGAACGAGAAATACAGGCACTGAAGATCTGATGTGGGAAGGGCCGGGCGACGTTCGCTTGCTCGCGAAAGCGGAGTATCAGTCAGTATCAGTGTTGAATGTTAAACCGCATTCGCGAGCAAGCCCGCTCCCACATTATTAAAAGCAGCCAATGCTTACAACGGCATCGTGTAATGCAACGCGTAGCTTTCTATACCGTCATTGAATTTGCTGAGGCCGGCGTCGGAGTAGTGCGTCGCGCGAATCCCGACTTCATGTCCACCGGCAAACCGCAGACCGAAGCCCAGGCGGTCTTCGAACTGAAAGGCCGAACCCAACCGGTTGTCTTCCACTTCGGTGTGAGCAAACAGCGCAACACCAATACCGGCCTCCAGATACGGCTTGATGGATTGCCCGGAAAACTCGTAAACGAACACCGGAGAGAACGATAGGCTGTGATTGCTTGCTGTCTTGTCACCATTCCAATAGGTGTACGCACCGCTCCAGTAGCCCGTCACGCGCCCGACATCACTCTGTAGCCAGCTCTTGTCCCAATCCCATTGCAGGCCCAGGCGATAAGTCTGGGTCGAATCGGTGGTCTGGCCAACCGCAAACTCGACGCCCGCCGCTTGCGCGGCCAAACCGTGCCCCAACAACGCAGCCGCAATCGCGGCCAAACAGAACAGTCGCTTCATGAGAAACATCCTTTTCCGAACGATTTTGTTTGGTTTTTTGGCTCAACAGGCGAGTAATAAAAATCCGTGCTTCGACAAAAACTCACCCATTCGAAGCGCGCCCCCAAAACGTTCTACACACTGAAGCTTCGCACAACCCCGGAGTTATGCCATAGCAATGGCAGGATATTTCTAAGGTGCTCAGGGCTGGCACTGGTCCAGAATTGCGCGTCACGAGACGGCCCGTCTGCGAGCAACTCACGCTCGGCGAGCAGGCGTTGGGTTTGCCGGGCAACGGCAGCGCCTGTGTCGATCAGGCTGATGTCGGCGGGGATCATCTGCTTGAGCAATGGCTTGAGGAAAGGATAGTGCGTGCAGCCCAAAATGATCGTGTCGCAGCCGTCCGCCAGCAAGGGTTCAAGATATCCCGCCAACAACTGACGCAGCTCAGGACTGTGCAGATCACCTGACTCGATCAACTCCACCAGCCCTGGGCAGGGCTGAGTGATGACCCGAACATCGCTGGCAAAACGGTCGAGCAAGGCGGCGAACTTGGCGCTCTGCAAAGTACCGGTGGTGGCAAGCACACCGACCACGCCACTGCGGGTCGCCGCTGCTGCCGGCTTGACCGCCGGCTCCATGCCGACGATGGGCCAGTCCGGATAATCGCGACGCAAATCCGCGACACCGGCCACGGTTGCCGTGTTGCACGCGACAACCAAAGCCTTGGCACCCTGCCGCTGAAAAAACTCCGCCACCACACTGCAACGGTGGCGAATGAACTCGGGGGTTTTCTCGCCGTAGGGAATATTCCCGCAATCGCCGACATACAGCAGCGACTCATTGGGCAACAGATGCTGGATCTCGGCCAGCACCGACAATCCACCGACGCCGGAATCGAAAACGCCGATGGGCGCCTCACGCATGTTTGGACCCACAAACACTACACCCTGGATCACGCTTGACCCTCAATTCACGAAAACGTGTGCCCAAGGCATCGATCAACAGCAACCGCCCCACCAACGGCTCACCGAAACCCACCAACAGTTTCAGCGCCTCAAGGGCTTGCAGGCTGCCGACCAGCCCCACCAGCGGACCGAGTACGCCGGCCTCGCTGCAGGTCAGTTCGGCTTCGCTGCCGTGCCCGTACAAACAGTGGTAACACGGGCTCTCGGCGCGACGTGGATCGAACACCGACAACTGCCCTTCGAGACGAATCGCCGCGCCGCTGACCAAAGGTTTGCGCGCCGCCACACAGGCTGCGTTCACCGCTTCACGGGTGGAAAAATTGTCGGAGCAGTCAAGTACCACGTCGACCGCCGACACCGCAGCGGCCAACGAGTCTTCGTCCAGCGCGGCGCGATGGGCGATCAGTTGAATCTCGGGGTTGATCGCCGTCAAGCGACGGATAGCCGAGTCGACCTTGCTCAGGCCAATACTGTCGGTGTCGTGAATGATCTGGCGTTGCAGGTTGGTCAGGTCAACCGTGTCGAAGTCCGCCAGATGCAGCTCACCGACCCCTGCCGCCGCCAGGTACAGCGCGACCGGCGCACCGAGCCCGCCAAGGCCGACAATCAATACGCGGCTTTGTTTGAGTCGCAACTGGCCGTCGATGTCGACGTGTTGCAACAGAATCTGCCGGCTATAGCGCAACAACTCCTGATCATTCAGCACGGTAGACGCCCCAGACTGATACGTTCATGGCCACCGAGATCCTTGCGGCTCTGAACCTCTTCAAAACCTTGGGTCAGCAGCAAATCGCGCACGGCATCGGCCTGATCGTAACCGTGTTCGAGCATCAACCAGCCGCCAGCTTCCAGATGCTGCGGCGCCTGGGCGATGATCAAACGCAGATCATCGAGCCCATCAGTGCCAGCCACCAGCGCACTGGCCGGCTCGAAACGCACGTCACCCGCTACCAGATGTGGGTCGGCGGACGCAATGTAAGGCGGGTTGCTGATGATCAGCGTGTAGCGATGCTCTTTCAGCGCACTGAACCAGTGACTGCTGAGCACGGTGACATTGTTCAAGTGCAAACGCTGGCGATTGCGCTCGGCCAGGCCCACGGCTTCGAGGATCCGGTCTACCGCCGTGACCTGCCAGGCCGGACGCTCACTGGCCAGGGCCAGGGCAATCGCGCCACTGCCGGTGCCCAGATCGAGGACCAAGGCCTGCGTTGCAGGCAACAGTTCCAGCGCAGTCTCGACCAGCAACTCGGTGTCCGGGCGCGGGATCAGCGTATGCGGCGCGACTTCCAGATCAAGTTTCCAGAAACCCTGTTGGCCGAGGATGTACGCCACTGGTTCACCGGCCCGGCGACGCTGCAGGTACTCGGCAAACGTCAGCGCGGCTTCGCTGGGAACGATGCGTTCCGGCCAGGTGTGCAGAAAACTGCGAGACTTGCCCAGGGCTGCGGCCAACAGCAATTCGGCATCCAGACGCGCGGTCGGCGAATCGGGCAAGTCGGCTGCGCGTAACAAACTGGCAATGATAGTCATTTATTCACCTATCGCTGCCAGTTGATCAGCCTGGAATTCGGCCAGCAACGGCTCGATCACGGCATCGACGCCACCCGCGAGGATTTCGTCGAGGGAATACAGCGTCAGGTTGACCCGGTGGTCGGTGACCCGGCCCTGGGCAAAGTTGTAGGTACGGATTCGCTCGGAGCGGTCGCCCGAACCCACCAGCAGCTTGCGCTCGCTGGCGATGGCATTCGCCGCGGCGCTGGTTTGCTGGTCGTTGAGTTTGGCCGAGAGCCAGGACATCGCCCGCGCCCGGTTCTTGTGTTGGGAACGCTCTTCCTGACACTCGACCACGATGCCCGACGGCAAGTGAGTGATACGAATGGCCGAGTCGGTCTTGTTCACGTGCTGGCCGCCCGCGCCAGAGGAGCGATAGGTATCGACGCGCAAATCTGCCGGGTTGATCTCGATCGCTTCCTGTTCGTCCGGCTCCGGCAACACTGCCACCGTGCAGGCCGAGGTGTGGATACGGCCCTGGGATTCAGTGGCCGGAACCCGTTGCACGCGATGTGCACCGGACTCGAACTTCAGCTTGCCGTAGACATTGTCGCCTTCGACCCGCGCGATGACTTCTTTATAGCCACCGTGTTCCCCGATGTTCTCCGACAGAATCTCGACCCGCCAGCCACGCCGCTCGGCGTAACGCGAATACATGCGGAACAGGTCGCCGGAGAAGATCGCCGCCTCGTCACCACCGGTACCGGCACGGATTTCCAGGAACACATTGCGCCCGTCGTTCGGATCCTTGGGCAGCAGCATGCGTTGCAGACTGGCTTCGTGTTCGATCAGTTGCTCTTTGGCTTCGCGTACTTCTTCGACGGCCATTTCGCGCATGTCCGGATCGCTGTCCTTGAGCAGCGCCTGGGCACCTTCGAGGTCACCCTGAACCTTGAGCAGCTGTTTATAGGTGGCGACAATCGGCTCAACTTCCGCGTATTCCTTGGAATAGGTGCGGAACTTGTTCTGATCGGAAATGACTTCGCCATCGCCAAGCAAGGCGGTCAGTTCCTCGAAACGGTCCTGGAGGATGTCCAGCTTATTGAGCAGTGACGCTTTCATTGCGGTTTTTTATCCGAAGAGCTATCCGAAGAGCCCTCACCGAGGGCAAAGAGTTCCTGGGCCATGGCCAGCGCATCGAGGCGGCCTTCGGCAGTAAGCTTTTTCAACTGCACGCTGGGGGCATGCAACAGTTTATTGGTCAGGCCACGGGCCAGTTGCACCAACACGTCTTCAGCGCTGCTGCCATTGGCGAGCATGCGCTGGGCTTTTTGCAGTTCTTCATCACGCAGGCGTTCGCTCTGTTGACGATAGGCCTTGAGTACATCCACTGCCGCCAGTTCACGCAGACGGGCCATAAAGTCGTCGGCGCCGATGGAAACCATCTCCTCCGCCGCCTGGGCAGCACCCTGACGGCTCTTGAGGTTCTCGGCGACCACTTCATGAAGGTCGTCGACGCTATAAAGGTAAACGTCGTCCAACTCGCCGACTTCCGGCTCGATATCCCGTGGCACGGCGATGTCGACCATGAAGATCGGCTTGTGCTTGCGCAGCTTCAAGGCACTTTCTACCGCGCCTTTGCCAAGAATCGGCAACTGGCTGGCGGTGGAGCTGATGACGATATCACTGCGCACCAGTTCTGCCGGGATGTCCGAGAGCAGCACCGCGTGGGCACCGAACTGTTCAGCCAGGATGCTGGCGCGTTCCAGGGTCCGGTTGGCGACCACGATCCGCTTCACGCCCAACTCATGCAAATGGCGAGCGACCAGGGTAATGGTCTCGCCAGCGCCAATCAGCAAGGCCTGGCTGCGCTGCAAGTCACTGAAAATCTGTTTCGCCAGGCTGACCGCGGCAAACGCCACGGAAACCGGGTTTTCACCGATAGCGGTGTCGGTGCGCACCTGCTTGGCGGCATTGAACGTGGCCTGGAACAAACGCCCAAGCAGCGGACCAATGGTGCCGGCCTCGCGGGCCACGGCGTAGGCCGATTTCATCTGGCCGAGAATCTGCGGTTCGCCCAATACCAGCGAATCGAGCCCGGAGGCGACACGCATCATGTGACGAACTGCCGCGTCATCTTCATGCACGTAAGCGCTCGCGCGCAGCTCTTCGAGGTTCAAATGGTGATAATCGGCCAACCAGCGCAGTACGGTATCCGCCGAAAGCTGATCCTGTTCTATATAGAGTTCACTGCGATTGCAGGTGGAGAGGATCGCAGCTTCGCGGCTGTCGGTGAGTCGGCAGAGCTGCTGCAAGGCCTCAACCAGCTGCTCCGGGGTAAAAGCCACGCGCTCGCGGACGTCTACGGAAGCAGTCTTGTGGTTAATACCGAGTGCAAGGAAGGCCATTCAAGGTCGCTGATGATGTCGAGAAGCCGACAATTGTCCTACTTCGCCTGACTCAGAACAACCACTCGATATCCATTGCCCTCGTAGGAGCTGCCGAAGGCTGCGATCTTTGGTGTTTTCAAGGACGTCGAACGGCAAGATCAAAAGATCGCAGCCTTCGGCAGCCCCTACCGGGGATTGGACGCATACGTAAATTGACAGGCCGGTTATGTTTGGCCGAAGGCTTGTGTCATGATGATCCGACCGCAGGTTAGTCGTCCTCTTCCTATATGAATAGATCTTCCGCGTTGCTCCTCGCTTTTGTCTTCCTCAGCGGCTGCCAGGCTTTGGCGCCCGTTTCATCGGACGGTACGCCGCCGGTCGAAGGCAGCACGAAGGCCCCTGAAAAGCCCAAGGTTTACAGCTCGTTCAGCGAAGACACAATCTTCAGCCTGCTGAGCGCGGAACTGGCTGGCCAGCGCAATCGTTTCGACATTGCCCTGGACAACTACGTGACCCAGGCCGTCAACACCCAGGATCCGGGCATCTCCGAGCGAGCCTTTCGCATCGCCGAATACCTGGGCGCCGACCAGGCAGCGCTTGATAGCGCGCTGATCTGGGCGAAAAACGCCCCGAACGACCTCGAAGCGCAACGTGCCGCCGCCGTGCAGCTGGCCCGTGCCGGGCGTTATGACGACTCCATGGTCTATATGGAAAAGGTTCTGCTGGGCAAGGGCGATACCCATTTCGACTTCCTCGCCCTGTCTGCGGCCGATACCGACCAGGACACCCGCAACGGTCTGATGAAAAGTTTTGACCGCTTATTGCTGCGCCACCCGAAGAACGGTCAGCTGATTTTCGGCAAGGCTCTGTTGCTGCAACAGGACGGTGACTCCCAGGGCGCACTGACCCTGCTTGAGAAAAATCCTCCGGAAGCCGGTGAAATCGCCCCCATTCTGCTGCGTGCGCGTCTCCTGCAAAGCCTCAACCGTGGCAAGGAAGCGCTGCCGCTGCTGGAAAAAAACATTCGCAAATACCCGAACGACAAACGCCTGCGCCTGACTTACGCACGCCTGTTGGTCGAACAAGACCGCATGGACGACGCCAAAGAGCAGTTCTCAAGCCTGGTCCAGCAGTATCCGGAAGACGACGAGTTGCGCTACTCCCTGGCACTGGTTTGCCTGGAAGCCAAGGCCTGGGACGAGGCCAAGGGTTACCTGGAAGACCTCATCGCCCGGGAAAGCCATGTCGACTCGGCCCACCTGAACCTGGGTCGTATCGCCGAAGAACGCAACGACCCGCAAGGCGCCCTGATCGAATACGCATTGGTGGGCCCGGGTAACGACTATCTGCCGGCGCAACTGCGCCAGTCCGATATTCTGATGAACAACGGACGCACCGCCGAAGCCCAAAGCCGTTTGGCCAGAGCGCGCGACGAACAACCGGATTACGCGATCCAGTTGTATCTGATCGAAACCGAAACCCTGTCCGCCAATAAACAGGACGATCGTGCCTGGGCAGTCCTTGATAAAGCCTTGAAGCAATATCCGGACGATCTGAACCTGCTCTATACCCGGGCCATGCTGGCGGAAAAACGCAATGACCTGGCGCAGATGGAGAAAGACCTGCGACTGATCATCAAACGCGACCCGAACAACGCAATGGCGCTGAACGCCCTGGGCTACACCTTGTCCGACCGCACCACGCGTTACGCCGAAGCCAAAACGCTGATCGAGCAAGCGCACCAGTTGAACCCGGAAGATCCGGCTGTTCTCGACAGCCTCGGCTGGGTGAACTTCCGCCTGGGCAACCTCAATGAAGCCGAGCGCTACTTGCGTCAGGCCCTGGAGCGTTTCCCCGATCAGGAAGTCGCGGCGCACCTGGGCGAAGTCCTGTGGGCCAACGGCAAGCAGCGTGAAGCCAAGCAAATCTGGGGTAAGTTCCTCAAGGAACAACCCGACAGTCCCATCCTGCGCAGCACCATCAAGCGCCTGACCGGTTCCGAGACTCTTTAAAATCATGTTTTTGCGCCACGCTATCGTTTTCAGCTTCATCGCCCTGCTCGCCGGTTGTGCGGGCTTTGGCGCCCGTGAATCCGTAGAGGGTCACGGCAACCCCGCGCAATGGCGCGAACACAAACAGCAACTGACAGGCCTTGATGGCTGGCAAATCAACGGCAAGGTTGGCATTCGCGCCCCGAAAGACTCGGGCAGTGGCACCTTGTTCTGGCTACAACGACAGGACTATTACGATATTCGTCTGTCCGGCCCGCTGGGTCGCGGTGCGGCACGTTTGACCGGTCGCCCTGGCCAGGTATCGCTGGAAGTGGCCAATCAGGGTCGCTTTGAGGCCCCAACGCCTGAAGCCCTGCTCGAAGAACAACTGGGCTGGAAGCTGCCGGTTTCGCATTTGGTCTGGTGGGTTCGCGGATTACCCGCACCTGACAGCAAAAGCCGCCTGAACCTGGATGCCAACAGTCGCCTGGCCAATCTCGAGCAGGATGGCTGGCAAGTCGAGTACCTCAGCTACATCCAGCAAAACGGTTACTGGCTGCCCGAGCGGATCAAACTGCACGGCACCGACCTTGACGTCACGCTGGTGATCAAGGACTGGCAACCACGCAAATTGGGGCAATGACATGCCTGCCACTCGCCTGACCCTGCCCTCGCCGGCAAAACTCAATTTGATGCTGCACATTCTGGGTCGCCGTGAAGACGGCTACCACGAGTTGCAGACGTTGTTTCAATTTCTCGATTACGGCGACGAAATCACCTTCGCCGTACGCGATGACGGTGTCATTCGTCTGCACACCGAATTCGACGGCGTCCCTCACGACAGCAATCTGATCGTCAAAGCCGCAAAAAAACTTCAGGAGCAATCCGGTTGTTCGCTGGGGATTGATATCTGGATCGAAAAAATTCTGCCCATGGGCGGTGGAATCGGTGGTGGCAGTTCGAATGCGGCCACCACTTTGCTGGGTCTCAATCATCTCTGGCAACTGGGTTGGGACGAGGATCGACTGGCCGCTTTGGGCCTGACGCTGGGCGCGGACGTCCCGGTTTTCGTGCGTGGGCACGCGGCTTTCGCCGAGGGCGTGGGAGAAAAGCTCACCCCTGTAGACCCCGAAGAACCGTGGTATGTCGTGCTTGTGCCGCAAGTATCTGTAAGTACAGCAGAAATTTTTTCAGATCCGCTGTTGACACGTAACTCTTCTCCCATTAAAGTGCGCCCCGTTCCCAAGGGAAACAGTCGATATTACTGCTTAACGGTGGTATGAAGTCGTTTTCTT
>NZ_JBIUVW010000035.1:0-67999 GCF_044743155.1 Pseudomonas sp. NPDC087697
CTGAGTATCCTCGGACAGATGAACGATATGATTGCCCAGTCGCGTACCGAGCTGTCGGAAAACGCTCCGACCATGATCGCGATGAAAATCGACACCGACAAAATCCGTGATGTTATCGGTAAAGGCGGCGCGACCATTCGTGCGATCTGTGAAGAGACCAAGGCTTCGATCGACATCGAAGACGACGGCTCGATCAAGATCTTCGGCGAAACCAAGGAAGCTGCAGAAGCTGCTCGTCAGCGCGTTCTGGGCATCACCGCTGAAGCCGAAATCGGCAAGATCTACGTGGGCAAGGTTGAGCGCATCGTCGACTTCGGCGCATTCGTCAACATCCTGCCGGGCAAGGACGGTCTGGTTCACATCTCGATGCTGAGCGACGCTCGCGTTGAGAAAGTGACCGACATCCTGAAAGAAGGCCAGGAAGTGGAAGTACTGGTACTGGACGTGGACAACCGCGGCCGTATCAAGCTGTCCATCAAAGACGTAGCAGCTGCCAAGGCTTCGGGCGTTTAATTACCCCGCAGCTTAAGCACTGAACAAGCAAACGCCCCGACTGGTTCGGGGCGTTTTGCTGTGTGCCGTAAAATCAAAAGATCGCAGCCTGCGGCAGCTCCTACGAGAACAATCTTGTGTAGGAGCTGCCGCAGGCTGCGATCTTGTCGTCTGAAGAAAATTGAGAGGCCGATCAAGTTGCCCGACCTCAAAGTCAGTGCTAGGTTTAGCCCACCGCCCGTGTAGCTCAGCCGGTAGAGCAGCGCACTCGTAACGCGAAGGTCGCAGGTTCGATTCCTGTCTCGGGCACCAGGCACCACCTGTTTTCAAATGATCCCGAATGGTTCTGAAGGCCAGACAAACCGGGTTTCAAACGGTTTTTTGCGTCAGAGAGATCCTTGATGATCCAGATCCATCTTCCATTCCCCAGATCAAAGAGAACGCCATGACCGTTAAAGAACTGACACAAGAAGCCCGTCACGAAGAGGCCCTCAAGAAGTACATGCTTGATGCGCCAGAATTGATGGAAGAGATCAAGAACCTGAGCGCTGACGATCAGAAAGATCAGATTCAGTGGGCGTTCGAGGACGAGGCTGAAGCGCAGGGCTTGCAGCCCTGGGAGCTGACGCTCAAGTACACCTCAACGCCGGAAGAGTACGAAGCGACGCGCCTTGCGTTGCACAAGGAAGCAGCCGAAGTGCTGGGCGTCGAGTGGGAAGAATACTGCGAGATGAACAATCTGGTGGTTTGAGAGCAGCTTCAAGCTTCAAGCGGCAAGCTACAAGCCAAGCACGGAACAGCTTGAGGCTTGCAGCTTGCAGCTCCTCAGATACTGAGGCGCATCGACAGGTCCACGGCCTTCACATCCTTGGTCATCGCACCAATCGAGATGTAATCCACGCCTGTCTCGGCGATCGGCCGCAAGGTGCTTTCGTTGACGCCACCGCTTGCCTCGAGTTTCGCCTTGCCGGCATTCAGCCGCACGGCTTCGCGCATGTCGTCCAGGCTCAGCTCATCGAGCATGATGATATCGGCTCCAGCCGCCAGGGCCTCCTTGAGCTCCGCCAGACTCTCCACTTCAATCTCCACCGGTTTGCCCGGAGCGATCTTGTGCGCGGCGGCGATGGCTTGAGGGATGCCACCGCAGGCAGCGATATGGTTTTCCTTGATCAGAAAGGCGTCGTACAGGCCAATACGGTGGTTGTGGCAGCTGCCGCAGGTTACAGCGTACTTTTGCGCTAATCGCAGCCCTGGCAGGGTTTTGCGGGTATCCAGCAGTTTCACCTGAGTATCGGCAACGAAGTCGGCCAGGTACTGCGCGCGAGTGGCAACACCGGAAAGCAGTTGCAGGAAGTTCAGCGCGCTACGCTCGCCGGTCAGCAGCGAACGGGCCGGGCCTTCGAGGTGAAACAGTGCCTGATTGGGGCTCACGCGTTCGCCATCGCGCACTTGCCAGTGCACCGCGACCCGTGGGTCCAATTGCCGAAATACGGCGTCGACCCAGGCGGTGCCGCTGATAACGGCCGCATCACGGGTAATGATGGTGGCTTTGGCCAGGCGTTCGGCCGGGATCAGTTGCGCGGTGATGTCGCCGCTGCCGATGTCTTCAAGCAACGCACGGCGCACGTTGGCTTCGATTTCGGCGGTCAAATCGGCGAGGCGTAGATTCGGCATAACGAGCTCCACAAACAAAGTGGTCCGATTATAGGGCCATGCTGCAAGCGAACCCAAGGCACCCAATACCTTCACCGGGTTCTGAAACCTGCATTTGGTCGACTCGCCAGCATTATTCCTCCTGCCTGCAGGTCCGTGATTGAGATCTATTTCATGGGGCGATGCAGAGTCTGCTGGCACTCGGAAGGTCTTTTGCAAGATAATCCGCCTTGCGTTTGACGTCATGGCTTTGACGTCCATTTGGCTTCCCGATACTTGAAATGCAGCGCTGTGCATCACGATTGCGTTGTGAGCCGGCCGTGAGCGTTTGCCGCTTCACATCGAACCGAGGAATCACCCCTTTGCAGGAGGCTTGGATGCACAACGACGGGAATGTAGTGCCTTTGCACAAGGCGGCTACCGATCAGGCGAATCCGTCGCCGCTCGCCCGCCTGCCGGTGATTCTGCTTCAGGTTCGCGACAAGGCTGCGCAACAACTCCGGCATGGCTTGCAGGAGCTGTTCGATAACGCCGACGACACCTTGTTCGAAATGGCCGACCGGGCGCAGAACAATGTCGACCAGAACACCTTCTTTGAAGCCATGCGCGACTTGCGCCTCAAGCGCAAAAGCATCGAGCGCGGCTTTCTCGAGAGTTTCTTCGAGGCCTTTGTCGGCCTTATCCAGTACGACCTGACACAAGCCACATTACCGCTGGCGATGAATTTCGACTCTTCGACCGAACTCCCCAATGACGAGCTTGAGCGGCAAGTGGCGCTGGAAGCCATGGTCGCCAAGGTGCTAAACCGGGACGGCTTTGCCCTCGGCCAACTAACCGCGCGCCTGAGCTCGCTGCTGGGTAAGCCCCTGGATGATTCCCACAACCCCATGGGGCCAGCCATGCTCTGCGAGTACTTCTTGCAGGCCTGGCGTAATCTGGGGGTGGAGATCAAGGTCAAACTGATCATTCTTAAATTGTTCGAGCGCTATGTGCTGAGCGACGCGGATCAGCTCTACGCGCAAGCCAACCAGTTGCTGATTGCCACCGGCGTTTTGCCTGAGCTCAAGGCCGCCCCTGCGCGCCGCGCCACGGATCGTGCCGACGCCAGCGCTCACGCAGAATCCAGTGAATCGGGCGCCAGATCCAACAGCGCGCACATCGACGAAAGCGTGCAGGAAGTCTTCGCCGCATTGCAGGAGTTGCTGTACCACGTGCGCGGCAGTGTTGCGCCAACCCTCGAAGCCAGCGCCCAGCCCCAGCCCCTGGCTATCTCGACCCGCGACCTGCTGCGCCTGCTCTCGCATTTGCAGCAGTACGTGCCGGCCCTTGCCGCCCAGGATGATTTCGACCTGCGCAATCAGCTCGAACAGTTGCTGACCCGGGTCAGCGTCAAAAGTGGCAAGTCGCGGGTGGTCGGGGTGGCGGACGAGGATGTGATCAATCTGATCGCCATGCTCTTCGAGTTCATTCTTGACGACCACAATTTGCCGGACTCCCTCAAGGCGCTTATCGGTCGCTTGCAGATCCCGATGCTCAAGGTCGCGGTGCTCGACAAAAGCTTTTTCAGCCGCAGCAGTCACCCGGCCCGGCGTCTGCTCAATGAAATTGCCGCGGCTGCAATGGGTTGGGGGCAATGTGATGATCATCAGCGCGACAGCCTGTACCTGCGTATTGAGCAGGTGGTGCAGCGGCTGCTGAATGACTTTGTCGATGATCCGGCGATTTTTTCCGAACTGCTGAGCGATTTTCTCGCCTTTACCAGCGATGAGCGCCGTCGCAGCGAACTGCTTGAGCAACGTACCCGCGACGCCGAAGAAGGTCGGGCCAGGACCGAACTCGCTCGCCTGCAAGTCGAGCAGGCGCTCAACGACGCGCTGCTGGGCAAGGTACTGCCGCAGGTGGTGGTAGGTTTTCTGCAAGAGGCCTGGAGCAAGGTGTTGTTGCTGACCTGCCTCAAGCATGGCGAGCAGTCGACCGAATGGCAGGCAAATGTCGTATCCATGGATCAGTTGATCTGGAGCGTTCAGCGCCATGATGACCCGGATGCCGCCATGCACTTGTTCGCGTTGGTGCCGGGTTTGCTCAAGGCATTGCGCGATGGCCTGAGCAGCGCGGCGTTCGATCCGTTCGCCACCAGCGAGTTTTTCAGCGAGCTGGAGAATTTGCACCTGCAACTGTTCGAACGATTGGAGCAAGCACCGGAGCCGCTTGACGAAGCGCCGACCGACTCGCCGGCGATGGTTGAAGTGGTACAGGAGATCGTCCTGAGGACGGCTGACGAAGGCCCCATCGAAACGGCTTCTGAAGATGACGTCGCTTTGCTGCAGGTCGATCAACTGCATCTGGGCAGTTGGGTCGAGTTTCAGGAGGAAGACGAAAACACTCTGCGCTGCAAGCTGGCCGCCATTATCCAGTCGACGGGCAAGTACATCTTCGTCAACCGGACCGGCCTTAAAGTCCTGGAGCGCAGTCGCACCGGGTTGGCCCTGGAGTTTCGCCGTGGCGCGGTGCGTACACTTGATGACACCTTGTTGTTCGATCGGGCGCTGGAGTCGGTGATTGGCAATCTGCGTCGACTCAATCGCGGCAAGTGATCGCAACCTGGGGGGCGATCACGGCATACTGGAACCCGTCAGAGCCGTCATTGAAGGAACCTGTATGCAGCTGGACCCCGCGAGCGGTTGGTTTGAAGGCGTGCGCCATTGCCCGTCACCTAACTTCAATGCGCGCCCCACGGGCGAAATCTCCTTGCTGGTGATCCACAACATCAGCCTGCCACCGGCGCAGTTCGCGACGGGCAAGGTGCAGGAGTTTTTTCAGAACCGTCTGGATGTCACCGAGCACCCCTACTTTGAAGGGATTGCTGACTTGCGCGTGTCTGCGCATTTTCTGATCGAGCGTGACGGCGCGATCACGCAGTTTGTCTCTTGTCTTGAGCGGGCGTGGCACGCCGGGGTTTCTCGGTTCGAAGGGCGCGAAGGCTGTAACGATTTTTCCGTGGGCATCGAGCTTGAAGGCACCGATGATTTGCCGTTCACCGATGCACAGTATCAAGCGCTGATTGCCCTGACCCGCCAATTGCAGTCTACGTTTACAGCCATCACCCATTCACGTATCCAGGGGCATAGCGATATCGCACCTGGGCGCAAGACGGATCCGGGACCGGCGTTCGACTGGGCGCGCTACCGCGCCGCTCTGGAAAAAGGGGAAGGACAATGAGTTTTCTGGTGTTACTGCTGGCGGTCTGGATCGAGAAGTTCTCGGCCTTGCGTCATCAAGTTCAGCGCGACAGTGGATGGTTGCGTGAGTTGGCCAAATTCGAAGCCAGCCCAAAGTTTGCGAATCGGCCTTGGCTGGTACTGGCATTGCTGGTGCTGTTCCCTGTGGCGTTACTCGGCTTGTTGTTGCTGGTGCTAGAGCCGGTAGCCTACGGCTTGCTGGCCTTGCCAGTGCATTTGCTGGTGGTGATTTACAGCTTGGGGCGTGGAGATTTGCTCGGCGGCTTGGGACCGTTTCGTGATGCCTGGCGCCGGGAAGACCTGCAAGCGGCGGCGCATGTCGCCAAACGTGACCTGGACATTTGCGCAGACAGCGGCGAGCAACTGCTGCAAAGGGTGCAAGCCCATTTACTGTGGCAGGCTTACCAGAGTTTTTTTGCGGTGATTTTCTGGTACTTCCTGCTCGGCCCGGTGGCGGCTTTGAGTTATCGCTTGCTGGCCCTGGCGGCCGAACACGGCAAGAACCCGGCAGTGGCTGAGCGGGCCGCACAATTGCGACATGCCTTTGACTGGCTGCCGGTGCGATTGTTGGCGGCGAGTTTTGCCCTGGTCGGCAACTTCGTCGCAGTCAGCCGGGTGATGCTCCATGAGTTATTGAACTGGAACATCAGCGCCGCGCAGTTGATCGAGAACGTCGGCATGGTAGCGGGTGAGATTCCGGCGCCCGTGGCGGGGCCAGAAGGGGTTCACAACCTGGATCAGATATGGGAACTGCTGCTGCGGGCGGCGGTGGTCTGGTATGCCGGGTTTGCCCTTTGGACCGTGTTGTTCTGATTTCTGCCTAAAACTTAAAAGATCGCAGCCTTCGGCAGCTCCTACAGGAATCGCGTGAGTCTGTGGAGCTGCCGCAGGCTGCGATCTTCCTGCCGTTAACCTTAAGTTACAAAACCTCCCTTCGATTTGAGCTATACAGAAGCAGTTCGCCATAGTGGCTATCTGCTGCTTCTGCGTGCCAGCCAATAAAAATAAGAAATGAAAGGGAGACTTCTTGTGAAGAGTTTGCTCTATCCCGCCGTTGCGCTGATGAATCGCCTGAGCTTCGGCATGAAGTTCAGCCTGATCAGCGTGCTGTTTTTCTTTCCCATGCTGGTGACCAACTTCTATCTGGTCCGCGACTCGTATCGCGAGTTCCAGGGTACTCAGGTCGAATTGCAAAGCCTTGACCTGTTGGGCAGTGGCCTGACGCTGCGGCGGGATCTGGAAACCTTGAATAATCTGGTACAGATCAACACGACCCTCGGTCAGTCCGGCAAGGCAGGGGATACCGAGTCGAAGATCAGCGCCCTTGAGCAGAACGTGCTTGCGCATCTGCAAGGCCTGACCGCGACTGCCATCGATCCTGAGCAGGTCAGTATTTTTGATGGCAAACGCGATGAAATGATCTCGGCGTTCAAGGCTCAACAAGCGGAAACGTCCCTGCAAAGCAAAAGTGCGCTGATCGGTAAACTGGTCGGCAATGCGCAGATTTTCGCTCAGATCATCGCCAGCCAGGCCGGTCTGAGCCGTGACAACCAGAGTGACCTGCGTCAGTTGAGTGAGTTGATCACCAACGTCACCCCGCGTATCACGCAAACCCTCGGCGAAGGCCGGGCGATGGGGGCCTATTCGCTGGGGCAGGGGTTTCTCAATTCCGCTTCGAGCACTCGCTTCGATGAGCTGCTGGCGCAAATTGAAAAGCTACAGGCCGAATACGCCTTGAAGTTGCAGGACGCACTGGGTGCCAGTAACGCCGCACGTGAGGTGCTGGAGCCCTCGGCCAATGCCAGTAAAGCCACGCTCAAGCAAGCCAGCGAGCTGTTTGAAGAACAAGTGATCATGGCCGACACCCTCGATAAACCCTGGCAGGGGTTTTACGATCAGGTCACCGGGTTGATGGACAAGACCTATCAACTGAACGAGGCGGCGCTGAAGTTTTTCAGCGTTCAATTGCAGCAACGCCTGGAGCAGAACCGCACGCACATGCTGTTGCAAGTGGTGGCGCTATCGGTGGTTTTCGTGCTGATTTTCTATCTCTACGGTGGTTTCTACGCCTCCACTCGCACCACGCTCAAGCGCCTGGGCGGGGTCATGGACAAAGTGGCAGCCGGTGACATGACCGTCACGTTTACTGCCCACAGCCGTGATGAATTGGGTGAGCTGGGCAACGTATTCAATGGCACTGTGGCCAAGATCCATGACCTGATCGAGTTAGTCGGCAAGACCGTCAACGAGGTCGAGCGTCAGGCGAGTCAGGTGGAAACGGTATCGGCCCAGAGCAATCAGGCGGTGGCCGGCCAGCGTACGCAGATCGAGCAGGTCGCCACAGCGATGAACCAGATGTCGGCCACTGCTCAGGAGGTCGCGCGCAGTGCAGCGGCTGCCGTCAACAGTGCCCACAGCGTAAACGATGAAACCATTAGCGGCCGAGGGTTGGTCGAGTCGCAACAAGGCAGCATTGCGCAACTGGCCAGCGAGATCGACTCGTCGGTGCTGGTGATCAATCAACTGGCCAGCGACAGCCAGTCCATCAGTCGCGTGCTGGAAGTGATCAAGAGCATCGCCGAGCAGACCAACCTGTTGGCGCTCAACGCCGCCATCGAGGCCGCCCGTGCGGGTGAGCAGGGGCGTGGTTTTGCGGTGGTGGCCGATGAGGTCCGCACGCTGGCCAAACGCACCCAGCAATCGACCGAAGAAATCGAGCAGATGATTGCCAAGCTGCACGGTGGTGTTGGCGCGGCCGTGAAGGCCATGGGCGTCAGTCATCAGATGGCCAGCGGCACGGTCGGTCAGTCGGAAAAGGTTCAGCAAGCCCTGGAAAATATCCTGGGCGCGGTGGGCATGATCGTCGACCAGAACCAGCAAATAGCTGCGGCAGTCGAGCAGCAAACTGCGGTGGCCCACGATATCGACCAGAACATTGTCGAGATCAATCGGGCCGGCGAACGCACCGCCGAAGGTGCGCACCAGACCGAAAACGCCAGCCGTGCGCTGTCTGCCCAAGTGGTGCAGTTGAAGCACTTGATCAGCGCGTTCAGGGTTTGAAGATCGGTGGGCGGCTTACTGGCCGCCGCTAGCCGCCACCGACTGATTACCAGTTGAACAGCTCACAGGCATTGGCGGTGCTGGCGGCGGCCAGTTGCTCGGGGCTGATGGCCATGATTTGCGCCAACGCCGTGCAAATTGCCGGCAGATGAGCAGGGCTGTTGCGTTGCCCGGGGTACATGGCGGGCGCCATGTCCGGTGAATCGGTTTCCAGCACCACCGACTCCAGCGGCAAACCGGCGATTACTTTGTGCATGCGCAAGGCTTGCGGCCAGGTCGCTGCGCCGCCCAATCCCAGTTTGAAACCCAGTTTGATGTATTCGCGGGCCTCTTCCTGGCTGCCGGCAAAGGCGTGGATGATTCCGGCGCGTTTGAGCCTGAAGCGTTTCAACGTCGCAATGACCGCTGCATGGCTGCGCCGCACATGCAGCAGCGCGGGCAGTTGGAAGTCTGCGGCCAGCTGCAGTTGTGCTTCAAACAGCGCTTGCTGGCGTTCGCGGTCCAGATCCTCAAGGAAGTAATCCAGGCCGATTTCGCCCACTGCGCACAGTTGCCGATGGCCGGCCAGACGCGTCAACCAGTCCGCCAGCTCAGTCAGGTCAGCGGGGCGATGTTCATCGAGATAGGCCGGGTGCAGGCCAAACGCGGCATGCAGGTCTGGATCGCTTTGCACCAGATCCCAAACCCGCTGCCAATTGCGCTGATAAACCCCCAGCACCACCATCCGCTTCACACCCAAGGCGCGGCTTTGAGCCAGTAGCGCCTGACGGTCTTCGTCGAAATCCGGAAAGTCCAGATGAGTGTGGCTGTCGATCAGCTCCACGTTTCAGTCCTGGCGAATACGCTGCTTGAAGGTCCGCGCGATGGCTTGCACGCCGGGTTGGTAATGGGCTTCTTCAATCGCCGCGAGGGCCAGTTGCAGGGCTTTCTCGGCGATCAGTTGATGCTGCTGGGCCATGGCGTTGACCGGCAGCGGCAAGAAGTCCAGCAACTGTGTGTCACCAAAAGTGCCGAGGCGCAGCGGGCGGGTTTTCAACGGGAAGTCATGCAAGGCATCGAACACGCCTTGAAGCAGCACATAGGAAGTGGTCACCAGCGCATCCGGCAGGTGGCCGAGGCGTTGCAGCAGCTCTTCCATCAACTGCCGACCGCAGTCACGGCTGAACGACTCGCCGTGTTCGATCAGGACTTCACCCTTGAAGTCGACCAGAGCCTGCTTGAAGCCGGCGGCACGTTCCTGGCTGATGCTCAGCTCGGGCCGCGCACCGATCAGCGCAATCTGCTTGGGTTCCGGCTGCAACAGGCTGCGGGTGAGGTTCAGGCTGGCTTCGCGATCATCGCTGATCACCGAGCAGAAATGCTCAGGCTCCATGACCCGGTCGATGGCAATGATCGGCAAGCCCTTGGCCTGCAACTGGCGATAACTGTCATCGCCGGCCGGCAGGCAGCTGGCGACGATCAATGCATCGCAACGCCGTGCACGAAACAGCGCAAGCAATTGGCGCTCGCTGTCCGGTGCATCGTCGGAGCTGGCAATCAGCAACTGATAGCCACGCGCCCGGGCCCCTTGTTCGAGGAGCTTGGCGATCCGCGCGTAACTGGGGTTTTCCAGGTCCGGCAGAATGAAGCCCAAGGTGCGGGTGTGCCGACTGCGCAACCCGGCCGCTTGAGGATTAGGCGTAAAGCCATGTTGCTCGACCACCGCGCGCACGCGCTCGACGGTGGCGTTGCTGATGCGCTGCTGTTCGGCCTTGCCATTGATGACATAGCTGGCGGTGGTGACAGACACACCGGCCAACTGGGCGATATCACTGAGTTTCAACCCGGGATTTCCTTGTTTTTTCGAGCTTGCCCCGACATTTTGTCCAATCCTACCCGATTAAGGCAGGTGACCTATGCCGCAACGCATCCGACAAGTTGGACTTCAAGGTTGGGAGATTATCGAGTAACGTGCCAACTCATCTAGATTAAACGTTTCAGCAGGCGTATTTTCTTCGCTATCGACTCTTTTTATCGGTTCTGCCGCGAAACCGACAAAGGATGCTCTGAAAAAGAGTGCTCTGAATAACGCCTAAACTGATTCAATCAAAACAATACCTGGCGCGACCCCCGCGCCAAAAAGGAGAAAGCATGCTCGAGCTCACCATAGAGCAGATATCCATGGGCCAGTCGGCTGTGGATAAAGCCGCCGCATTGCGTTTATTGGCCGACCAACTGGTCACCGATGGCCTGGTGGCCGAGGGTTACCTCAACGGGTTGCAGGCGCGTGAGGCCCAGGGCTCGACCTTTCTCGGTCAAGGTATCGCCATCCCCCACGGAACCCCTGATACCCGTGAACTGGTACACACCACCGGCGTGCGCTTGCTGCAGTTCCCCGAAGGGGTGGACTGGGGCGATGGCCACATCGTGTATCTGGCAATTGGTATCGCAGCCAAATCCGACGAGCATTTGCGCCTGCTGCAATTGCTGACCCGGGCCCTCGGCGAAACCGATCTGGGCCAGGCCTTGCGCCGTGCCAGCAGTAGCGACGCCTTGTTGAAACTGCTGCAAGGCGCACCGCAAGAGCTGGCGCTGGATGCGCAAATGATCGGTCTGGGCGTCTCCGCCGACGATTTCGAAGAGCTGGTCTGGCGCGGCGCGCGGTTGTTGCGTCAGGCCGACTGCGTGAGCAATGGTTTTTCTGCGGTATTGCAGCAGGTTGAAGCGCTGCCGTTGGGCGATGGTCTGTGGTGGTTGCACAGCGAACAAACGGTCAAGCGCCCGGGCCTGGCCTTCGTCACTCCGGACAAACCGATTCGTTACCTCGGCCAGCCGCTGAGCGGGCTGTTCTGTCTGGCCAGCCTCGGCGAGGCGCATCAAGCCCTGCTCGAACGTCTTTGCGCCTTGCTGATTGAAGGGCGTGGCCATGAACTGGGTCGCGCCACCAGCCGTCGTGCGGTGCTTGAAGTGCTCGGCGGCGAGTTGCCAGCCGATTGGCCAAGCGCCCGCATCGCTTTGGCCAACGCTCACGGTTTGCACGCACGGCCGGCGAAGATCCTCGCGCAGTTGGCGAAAAGTTTTGAAGGCGAGATCCGCGTCAGGATCGTCGACGGTCAGGACAGCGCGGTATCGGTGAAGAGCCTGAGCAAACTGCTCAGCCTTGGCGCCCGTCGTGGGCAGGTGCTGGAGTTGATCGCCGAGCCGAGCATTGCCGCCGATGCGTTGCCGGCGCTGTTGGCGGCTATCGAAGAAGGTCTGGGCGAAGAAATCGAGCCCTTGCCGACCGCGAGCGCCCCGCATGAGGTCATCGCCGAGATCACCGCCGTCCTGGTGGCTCCAGCCTCGGGTAGCCTTATTCAGGCCATCGCCGCCGCGCCGGGGATTGCCATTGGCCCTGCGCATATTCACGTGCTGCAACCGATCGATTACCCATTGCGTGGCGAGTCCACGGCCATCGAACGCGAGCGTCTGAAAACGGCTCTGGCCGATGTCCGTCGCGACATCGAAGGGTTGATCCAGCGCAGCAAGGCCAAGGCTATTCGGGAGATTTTCATCACCCACCAGGAAATGCTCGACGACCCGGAACTGACTGACGAAGTCGACACTCGCCTCAAGCAAGGCGAAAGCGCCGAAGCGGCGTGGATGGCGGTGATCGACGCGGCGGCCAAACAGCAGGAGTCCTTGCAGGATGCCTTGCTCGCCGAACGTGCGGCGGACTTGCGTGATATCGGTCGGCGGGTGCTGGCGCAACTGTGCGGTATCGAGACCCCGAGCGAGCCGGATCAGCCCTACATTCTGGTGATGGATGAAGTCGGTCCATCGGACGTCGCACGTCTTGATCCGACGCGGGTAGCCGGCATTCTCACCGCGCGCGGTGGTGCCACCGCCCACAGCGCTATCGTCGCTCGGGCTTTGGGCATTCCAGCGCTGGTCGGTGCTGGCGCGTCGGTGTTGCTGCTGGCGCCGGGCACGCCGTTGCTGCTCGATGGTCAACGCGGTCGGCTGCATGTCGACGCGGATGCAGCGACTCTGCAGCGCGCCATTGAAGAGCGTGACAATCGCGAACAACGTCTGAAGGCCGCAGCGGCCCTGCGTCACCAACCGGCATTGACCACCGACGGCCACGCGGTCGAAGTGTTCGCCAACATTGGCGAAAGTGCAGGCGTAATCAGCGCGGTGGAGCAGGGCGCTGAAGGCATCGGTTTGTTGCGCACCGAACTGATTTTCATGGCCCATTCACAAGCGCCGGACGAAGCCACTCAAGAAGTCGAATACCGGCGGGTGCTCGATGGCCTGGCCGGGCGGCCGCTGGTAGTGCGGACCCTGGACGTTGGCGGCGACAAGCCGTTGCCATATTGGCCGATTGCCAAGGAAGAAAACCCGTTCCTCGGCGTGCGCGGAATTCGTCTGACTCTGCAACGTCCGCAGATCATGGAAGCGCAGTTGCGTGCCTTGCTGCGCGCCGCCGACAACCGTCCATTGCGGATCATGTTCCCGATGGTCGGCAGCGTTGATGAATGGCGTCAGGCGCGGGACATGACCGAGCGCCTGCGTCTGGAAATCCCGGTCGCTGATCTGCAACTGGGGATCATGATCGAAGTGCCATCGGCGGCTCTGCTGGCGCCGGTTCTGGCCAAAGAGGTCGACTTCTTCAGCGTCGGCACCAATGACCTGACCCAATACACCCTGGCCATCGACCGTGGTCATCCGACCCTGTCGGCCCAGGCCGATGGCTTGCACCCGGCGGTGTTGCAACTGATCGACATCACGGTGCGTGCCGCCCATGCCCATGGCAAATGGGTCGGCGTGTGCGGCGAACTGGCGGCAGACCCGCTGGCGGTGCCGGTGCTGGTCGGTCTGGGCGTAGACGAGTTGAGCGTCTCGGCGCGCAGCATCGGCGAGGTCAAGGCACGGGTCCGTGAGCTGAGTCTTGCGCAGGTAAAACATCTGGCCCAACAGGCACTGGCCGTGGGCAGCGCGAATGAAGTGCGCACATTAGTGGAGGCTTTGTAATGGCCAAAATCCTAACGCTGACCCTTAATCCGGCGCTGGACCTCACCGTTCAGTTGCCGCGTCTGGAACCGGGTCAGGTCAATCGCAGCGACGCCATGCACACCCACGCCGCTGGCAAGGGCATCAACGTGGCACAGGTGCTTGCGGACCTCGGGCATCAACTGACCGTTGGCGGCTTTCTCGGTGAGGACAATCTTCAGGCGTTCGAAACCCTGTTCGCCAAACGCGGTTTTGTCGACGCCTTCATCCGCGTTCCCGGCGAGACTCGCAGCAACATCAAACTGGCGGAAAGCGATGGGCGTATCACCGACCTCAACGGTCCTGGCCCGTTGGTCAGTGAAGTCGCTCAGCAGGCATTGCTCAATCGCCTCGAGCACATTGCTCCAGGTCATGACGCGGTTGTAGTTGCCGGCAGCCTGCCCCAAGGCATCAGTCCCCAGTGGTTGCAGGCGTTGATTCTGCGTCTGAAACATCTTGGTTTGAAAGTCGCGCTCGATACCAGCGGCGAAGCCTTGCGCGCCGGTCTGGCGGCTGGCCCGTGGCTGATCAAACCCAATACCGAAGAGCTGGCCGAAGTGCTGGGCTGCGAGGTGGGGTCGGTGACCGCCCAGGCCGAAGTAGCGAGCCGCTTGCACGTTCAAGGCATCGAGCACGTGGTGATTTCCCATGGTGCCGACGGCGTGAACTGGTTCAGTGTCGGTTCGGCGATGCACGCCACGCCACCCAGGGTCAGCGTTGTCAGCACGGTGGGCGCAGGCGATTCGTTGCTGGCGGGCATGCTCCACGGTTTGCTCAGTGCCGATACGCCTGAACAGACCTTGCGCACCGCCACGGCGATTGCCGCCATGGCCGTCACCCAGATCGGTTTTGGTATCGGCGACACCGCGCTACTGGCGCAGCTCGAGCAGGGTGTGCGCGTGCGCCTCCTGACAGAACAATAAGAGGGTTGGTCATGAAGTTAGCCATTGTTACTGCCTGCCCGAATGGCATGGTCACCAGCGTGCTGTGCGCCCGTTTGCTTGATGCCGCAGCGCAGCGTCAGGGTTGGAGCACCAGTGTCGAAGTGCACGACGTCGCGCACCCGGAACGCCAGTTGTCCGCCGCGACCCTGGAAGCTGCCGAGTGGGTGCTGCTGGTCAGCACCGGGACTGTGGAGATGTCGCGGTTTGTCGGCAAACGGGTGTTCCAGAGCACGCCGTCCCAGGCCCTGCAAGACGTCGATGCGGTGCTGCGCCTTGGTGCTGAAGAAGCCCGAATCTACGTCGCGCCGCAAGCCGTCGTTGAGCCCGCCTCCGTTGGCAAAAACGCGCCGCGTCTGGTGGCGGTCACCGCCTGCCCGACTGGTGTGGCCCACACCTTCATGGCCGCCGAAGCCTTGCAGCAAGCCGCCAAGCGTCTGGGTTATGACTTGCAAGTGGAAACCCAGGGCTCGGTCGGCGCGCGTAATCCATTGAGCGCAGCAGCGATTGCCGATGCCGATGTGGTGCTGTTGGCGGCGGATATCGAAGTCGCCACCGAGCGTTTCGCTGGCAAGAAGATTTACCGCTGCGGCACTGGCATCGCCCTCAAGCAGGCCGAAGCCACACTCAACAAGGCCTTGGCCGAAGGCACGCAAGAAACCGCGTCGACCAGCGCCAAAGGCCCGGCCAAGCAAGAGAAAACCGGGGTCTACAAACACTTGCTGACGGGCGTCTCGTTCATGCTGCCGATGGTGGTGGCCGGTGGTTTGATGATTGCGCTGTCGTTTGTCTTTGGCATCACTGCGTTCAAGGAGCCGGGCACGTTGGCGGCGGCACTGATGCAGATCGGTGGCGATACCGCGTTCAAGTTGATGGTGCCGCTACTGGCAGGTTACATCGCCTACTCGATTGCTGACCGTCCGGGCCTGGCGCCGGGGATGATCGGCGGTCTGTTGGCGAGTACCTTGGGCGCCGGCTTTATCGGCGGGATCATTGCCGGCTTCATCGCCGGTTACGCTGCACAGGCGATCAATCGTTATGCGCGCCTGCCGCAAAGTCTGGAGGCGCTGAAGCCGATCCTGATTATCCCGTTGCTGGCGAGTCTGTTCACCGGTCTGGTGATGATCTACGTGGTTGGCAAACCGGTCGCCGGATTGCTTGCGGGCCTGACTCATTTCCTCGACAGCATGGGCACCACCAATGCGATTTTGCTGGGGGTATTGTTAGGCGGCATGATGTGCGTCGACCTCGGCGGGCCGATCAACAAGGCCGCTTATGCGTTCTCGGTGGGGCTGCTGGCATCGCAAAGTTATGCACCGATGGCCGCAACCATGGCCGCCGGGATGGTGCCGCCGATTGGTCTGGGCATTGCCACGTTCATCGCCCGTCGCAAGTTTGCCCAGACCGAACGCGAAGCCGGTAAAGCTGCGTTGGTGCTGGGGCTGTGCTTCATCTCCGAAGGGGCGATTCCGTTCGCGGCCAAAGACCCATTGCGGGTGATCCCGGCGAGCATTGCCGGGGGCGCGTTGGCCGGTGCGCTGTCGATGTATTTCGGTTGCAAACTGATGGCGCCTCACGGTGGGCTGTTCGTGATGCTGATTCCGAATGCGATCAACCATGCGCTGCTGTACCTGCTGTCGATTGTTGCCGGGAGCCTGCTGACGGCGGTGGTCTATGCAGTGGTCAAACGCCCGGAAGTCGCCGAGTTGGCATTGGAGCCTGCCAACGCCTGAGCCTCTGCACTTCGTAGGAGCCGAGCTTGCTCGCGATGGCGATCTCAAGACTGCCATCGCCGGCAAGCCGTGCTCCTACAGGGGCTACCGTCAGTAGACGTCGCGGCGATATCTGCCTTGCTCGATCAACCGCTCGACTTCATCGGCACCGAGCAACTCGTTGAGCACCTGATCCACCCCTGACGCCATCCCTTTCAGGCTGCCGCAGATGTAGATCGATGCACCGTCTGCCAGCCATTTTTTCAGCTCGGCGGCTCGTTGGCGCAGACGATCCTGAACGTAGATTTTCTCGGCCTGATCCCGCGAAAACGCCAGGTCCATCCGCTCCAGATCACCTTCGATCAACCATCCCTCAAGTTCATCGCGACAGAGGAAGTCATGCTCGCGATTACGTTCACCGAACAGCAGCCAGTTGCGTGTCTGGCCATCGGCAATTCGCGCCTTGAGCAAGCTGCGCAGGCCTGCCAGCCCGGTGCCGTTACCCAGTAGAATCATCGGTACTGGCGCTGCCGGTAGATGGAAACCGCTGTTGCGCCGCACCCGCAGACTGATGGCGCCACCTGGTTGCGCGTATTCGGTCAGCCAGCCGGAGCCGACGCCCAGACTGCCATCGGCATGACATTCCTGACGCACCAGCAGTTCGAGCACACCGTCGGCGGCAATCGAGGCGATCGAGTATTCGCGCATGGCCAATGGCACCAGCGCGTCGACCAACGCCTGAGCGTGCAAGCCGAGCAGGTGCACGCGATTCTCGGGTAACTGACGGCTGGCCAAGGCTTGTTCCAGGGTTTCCTGCAAGCCATCGAGTTGCACCCGCGTGTCACCCGCGATGCCCAGCCCATCAAGGAAATGTTCAATCGCTCCCCGGCAGTTGCGCGGCAGCACTTCAACCAGGTCGCCGGCCAGCCAACTGCTGGTGTCGGGTGCCGTCAGGCTCAGCAGGTAAACGTCGGAGCCGCTGCTGTCAGGGTTGAGCAGTTCACGCTTGCTCAAGGTCCAGTTGCTGTAGCTGGGGGCCTTCCAGGTATCGACTGGCGGCTGTCCGGTCAGTTGACCGAGTTGCTGCTGCCAATGGCGCAGGGCGTACGGGTCGCCGCTGTCGACTTCCACCGGGGCAAACAGCGTGGTGCCACCGTGTGCAGATAGCCAGCTGTGCAAGCGTTTGGCGAAGCCGCAGAAGTGTTGATACTGCCGATCACCGAGGCCAAGCACTGCGTAGTTCAGGCTCGAAAGGCTCAGCGCCCGACCCAGTAGCTTGCGCTCGAAACCACGGGCGCTGTCCGGGGCTTCGCCGTCACCAAAGGTACTGACCACGAACAGCGCATTGTTCGACTCACGCAGATCCTGCTCGCTGACAGCGGCCAGCGATTGCACCTTTACCGGCAACCCGGCGGCCTGTAACTGGCTGGCGGTTTGCCAGGCCAACTGTTCGGCAAAACCGCTCTGGCTGGCGAAACCGATCAGCCATGCCGGGGCATCGCTGGTGGTGTGCACCAGGTCTTGGCGGGCGTTTTTGATCTGGCGTTTTTTGCGTCGACGGTCCAGGTACAACAACCAGCCGGTGATGAAGAACAACGGCATAATCAGCGCGGCGAGCATCAGCACAATCCGCCCGACGATGCCGAAATAACTGCCGACATGCAGCGCGTAGATGCTGGTCAACAGTTGCGCCTTGAAGCTCTTGTCGCTGTAACGATCGTGACGCTTGATGACGCCGGTGGCCGGGTCGAGGGTGATCTGGTTCAGCGCTCGGTCGTGCGGTGAATTTTTCAACAGATAGAACACGGTTGCCGGTTGTCCGGCCGCAGGCGGCATACGCACGTTGTAGGCGCTCAGGCCTGGACCGGCGGCGCTGTAGATGCTGCTCCAGATCGCATTGTAATCGGCGGTCGGCGCGGGGCCGGCGGGTGGCGGTGCACCGCGAGTCTGTCTGACGCGCTCGTTTTGCGGCGCGTCCGACAGCAGTTTGCTCAGGCCCTTGTTGTACCATTCATAGGACCAGGACAACCCGGTCAGCGCTGCCAGCAAATACACCAGCAAGCACCAGGTTCCCGCAACCGAGTGCAGGTCCCAGTTGAAGCTGCGACCTTTTTTCGCCCAGTCGAGGGTCAGCCAGGCGCGCCAGCTCGCGACCTGGCGCGGCCAGCGCAGGTAGAGCCCGGACAGGCAGAAGAAAATCAGGATCAGCGTGCAGGCACCGGTGATTTGCCGGCCGGTGTCGCCCATCGCCAAAAAGCGGTGCAGTTGCAGCATCAGGCCAAAAAAATCCTGGCCGACGGCGTCGCCCATGTAGTCGCCGGTGTACGGATCGACGTAGCGCATCTGGCCACGGCGCTCGCCCGGCGGCGGGGTGAAGAACACGCGTGCAGCAAAGCCGCTCTCGGTTTCGACCCAGAGCATCGCGACTTTCTTGCCTTCAGCGGCTTCGACCCTGGTCACCAGATCGGCCGGCGGCAGCACGCCGGCGACCTGCTTTTCAACCTGCAGGACCTGCGGGTTCAGCGCCCGCAGGATCTCATCCTGAAACGACACCGCCGCACCGGTCATGCCCATCAAGGCCAGCACCAGACCCGCGCTGATGCCGAAGAACCAATGCAGCTGGAACAGGGTTTTCTTCAACACGTCGACCGCCTTGTTCGTCTGAAACTGTTTGTTCAATAAAATCTCAAGGCGCGCATTATGCCGTGAGTTGTCGAGAAACATTCCTTTTTACACACAAAAGCCCCGCTCATCAGGATGGGCGGGGCTTGGCGACTTCGTTCTTTATCAGAAGTGGAAGTTGGTGCTCAGCAATGCCGTGCGGCCCGGCGCCTGGTTGGCGAAGTGAGTCGCGAAGGCTTTGTCGTAGTAGGTCACGTCGGTCAGGTTCTGCAGGTTCAGTTGCAGGTCGACGTTTTTGCTCAACTTGTAGCTGGCCATGGCGTCGTAACGAACGTAGGAATTGACCATGGTGGTGTTGGCCACACTGCCGAACACGTCATCGACGTAGAACGCACCGCCACCCAGGGTCAGCTTCGGCGTGACGTTGTAAGTCGTCCATAGGCTGGCGCTGTTTTTCGGGGTGTTAGGCAATTGGTTGCCATCGGTGGCGTGGTTTAGCGGACCGCCATCGACTTGCTCGCTGTCCATGTAGGCGTAGCCGGCGAAGACTTGCCATTTGTCGGTGATCTTGCCGTTTGCCGACAGTTCGATACCTTGAACGCGGGTTTTGCCGGCGTTTTCGTAGGAAGTGGTATCCACTTGAACGCGTGCATTCTCTTTCTCGGTACGGAACAGGGCGGCGGTCAACGACAGACGATCGTTGAGCAGGTCCCACTTGGTGCCGACTTCGTAGTTCTTGGTGGTTTCCGGCTCCATGTCGCTGCTCAGCAGGTTGCCGTTGCGATCCGTGGTCCCCGACAGCGGGTTGCCGTCCATGCCTTCGCCCAGGGTGTTACCCGGTGGTGTGGCCGAGGTTGCGTAAGAGGCGTAGATGCTGCTGTTTTCAGCCGGTTTGTAAACGACGCCCAACTGACCGGTGACGAACTCGCTGGTGTCAGCGCCTTTGGCAGTAGTGGCACCTGCCGCAGTGAAGGTCTTGTATCGGGTGTCGAAGTGGTCGTAACGCAGACCCATGTTCACCAGCCATTGCGGCGACAGCTCCAGGGTATCGAACACGTACAGGGCACGTGTGTTGGCGGTAGTGTCAGTGCCAGCGTAGTTGCGCGAAATCGCGCCGTTCCACGGATCGTTCGGGGTCGGGTTGGCCAGCGAGGTGCAGTTGTAGCCGCTGGACGCGCCGATCATCGACGGTGTGCAGTTGGTGCTCGATGTGGCTGTCGATCCCGGAGTGGTGTCGGTGTTGACGTTGTACGAAGATTTTTCGCCTTCTTCACGGGTGAACTCGACACCGGTGGAGAAGCTGTTCTTGAAGCCGGCGATGTAGAAGTTGCCAAACAGATCGGTCTGGTTGGTGGTGGTCGCCACGTTGCTGACACGGGTGTTGGCACGACGCCAGACGCTGCCGTTGTTCACGTTACCCTTGCTGTCGTCCGGCTGGGTCAGGATGTAATCCTGCATGCTGGTGCCGTGGCGCAGGGTGTTCTTGATGGTCAGCGCGTCGGTCAGGTCGTGCTCGATGGCGAAGGTCGCAGTGTCAGTACGGGTCTTGCGGAAGTCGCGGTCGGTCAAGCCATAGAAGTTGCTGCTGTCGCCGCCAGCGTAAGGTTTGTCCGGGTTGCTCTTGGTGCGATCAGCGGTCTTGCCCGAAGCCGGTACGGTGTACGGAATACCCGAATCCGGCAGGTCGTTGCTTTGCAGATGGTAGTAGTCGAGGTTGACGCGGGTGTCGGTGCCCAGGCCGAAGGCCAGCGACGGTGCGATGCCCCAACGGTCGTAGTCGACTTTGTCGCGGCCGGCGACGTTGCTTTCGTGGCTCAACAGGTTCAGGCGGCCAGCGGCGGTATCGCTGAACTGGTAGTTGCTGTCCAGGGTGTAGCGCTGGGTCTGGTCCGAGCCCCAGGTGAAGCCGCCATTGAATGAATCGCCCAGGTGCGCTTTTTTGCTCACCAGGTTGATGCTGCCGCCCGCTGCGCCACGACCGCCAATCGCGGAGTTCGGGCCTTTGCTGACTTCGATCGACTCTACGGCGAAGATTTCACGGCTCTGGGAGCCGGTGTCACGCACGCCATCCAGGTACGTATCACCCTGAGCGTCGAAGCCGCGAATGAACGGACGATCGCCTTGCGGGTTGCCGCCTTCACCGGCACCGAAAGTGATGCCGGGAACGGTGCGCAGCGCATCCTGCATGTTGAGGGCGCCAGTGTCCTTGAGGACCTGCTGTGGAATCACGGTCACCGAACGCGGGGTATCAATCAGCGGAGCGGTGTACTTGGGCGAAGAAGCTTTTTCGACCTGGTAGGAGGTTGAGTCCTGGGCTTCACCAGTAACGCTGGTGGCATCCAGGGAAATCGCATTGCGCGGCGCTTTTTCGTCGGTTTTTTCCGCGGCGAAAGCCATGTGACCGGCAGAGCTGGCGGTGATCGCTACGCCGATTGCAGAAGCGAGCAGGCGCGGTGTGCTGACCGGTGTTTGGTGTGGCTGGCGTGACATTGTGAGTTCCCCTCCCCAAGGATTTGAGGCGGCGGAATATAGGGTAAACACGTATTTGTATCAATTGCGAAACATTGCTAATTGCATCAAATTTACATTCTTTACAATTTTTCCTTACGGTTTTTACTGACTTGTTCGCCATGCCGATTTTACATAGTCAATAAGAATCAATACCATTGGCATCCCTTTGCCCTCAGGTATCGCCCCATGCTGCTGCATATTCCCGGCTTGTTCTCCCGTGAAGAGGTGCAGCGCATTCGCGAGGCTCTGGAGCAGGCTGACTGGGCGGATGGCAAGATCACCGCCGGTTATCAATCGGCCAAGGCCAAGCACAACCTGCAGCTGCCGGAAGGCCACCCGCTGGCCAAGGAAATCGGCGCGGCGATGCTTGAACGGTTGTGGAAACATCCTCGATTCATGTCAGCGGCGTTACCGCACAAAGTCTTCCCGCCGCTGCTCAACTGCTACACCGCAGGTGGCAGTTTCGATTTTCACATCGACAACGCCGTGCGTCAGCCCAAGGGCAGCATCGAGCGCGTTCGCACCGACCTATCGTCCACGTTGTTCTTCAGCGACCCGGACGAGTACGACGGTGGCGAGCTGGAAATTCAGGACACCTTCGGTACCCAACGAGTGAAATTGCCGGCCGGCGACCTGGTGCTCTATCCGGGCACCAGCCTGCACAAGGTCAATGCGGTCACTCGCGGTACACGTTATGCCTCGTTCTTCTGGACCCAAAGCCTGGTTCGCGAAGATAGCCAGCGCGCCGTGCTGTTCGAGATGGACGAGGCGATCCAGCAATTGACTCAGGACATGCCGGATCACCCGTCGCTGATTCGCCTGACCGGCACCTATCACAACCTGCTGCGTCGCTGGGTCGAGGTTTAACCGTGAGCTATCGACTGCACCGCGAGGAAGTCCTCGACGGCGATCAACTCAGAGCCATGCTCGCCGAAAGTCCGGCCCGCGCAGCTCAGGCGATCCTGATCGCCGCCAAGGCTGGAATCCTCGACGGCCAGGCCTTGCTCGGTCAAATCCTGCTCGAAGGGCAGGGCATCGCCAAGGATCAGGCGCTGGCCTTGCGCTGGTTCGAGATTGCCGCCAACGGCGGGCATCTGATGGCGCGCAACATGCTCGGTCGCTGTCATGAGCACGGTTGGGGCTGCGTGGCCAATGCCACTGTAGCGGCATGGCATTATCGTCAGGCCGCTGAAGCCGGGCTGGATTGGGGCTTGTACAACTACGCCAATTTGCTCGCGACCGGTCGTGGCGTGGTCGAGGACCAGATGCAGGCGTTGGCCTGTTATCGCGGCGCGGCCGAAAGGGGCCACGCCAAGTCGATGAACCTGCTGGGGCGCTATCTGGAAGAGGGACGATTCTGTGCAGCGGATCCGGCAGCAGCCGTTGACTGGTATCGGCGATCAGCAGAGGGCGGGGACTTTCGGGGGCAGTTCAGTTATGCAGCGGTGCTGGCCGATCAAGGGCAGATCGAGGCTGCGCTGAGCTGGCTGCGCGAGGCATTGGCGGGTGGGAATTTGAAGTTTCTGCGAGTGGCGAGTGAGTCGCTGTCGAACGCCGTGAATCCGAAAATTCGCGAGTTGGTCACCGATTACGCAAAGCGCTGTGCCGAATTGGACATGAAGCCGAACCATCTATAACGCTCGACATCGTCCACTGTAGGAGCTGCCGAAGGCTGCGATCTTTTGATCTTTGCGCCCTACGGAACATCAAAAGATCGCAGCCTTCGGCAACTCCTACGCGGGGATAGGTATTTCCGGAGGATTTATTTCAGACACAAAAAAGCCCATGACAGGTCATGGGCTTTTTGATGTCAGCGATCTGCGTTTAGACGTAGAACGACTTCAACGGCGGGAAGCCATTGAACTCGACGGCGCTGTAGCTGGTGGTGTAGGCGCCGGTGGACAGCCAGTACAGGCGGTCACCGATGGCCAGATTCAGCGGCAGGCCGTACTTGTAGTTTTCGTACATGATATCGGCGCTGTCGCAGGTTGGGCCGGCGATGACCACTTCTTCCATCTCGCCTTTCTTTTCGGTCCAGATCGGGAACTTGATGGCTTCGTCCATGGTTTCGATCAGGCCGGAGAACTTGCCCACATCCGTGTACACCCAACGCTCGACGGCGGTGCGGGATTTACGCGCGACCAATACCACTTCGCTGACCAGGATGCCGGCGTTGGCGATCAGCGAGCGGCCTGGCTCGAGGATGATTTCGGGCAGATCGTCACCGAAGTCTTCCTTGAGGAAACGGATGATTTCTTCGGCGTAGGTTTCCAGGCTGTTAGTACGGGTGATGTAGTTGGCCGGGAAGCCGCCGCCCATGTTGATCAGCTTGAGGTGAATGCCGTCTTCTTCTTTCAGGCGTTCGAAGATCACTTTGACCTTGGCGATCGCGGCGTCCCAGACGCTGATGTCGCGCTGTTGCGAGCCGACGTGGAAGGAGATGCCGTATGGCACCAGGCCCAGGTCGCGAGCGAGGATCAGCAGGTCCATGGCCATGTCGGTCTGGCAGCCGAATTTACGCGACAAAGGCCAGTCCGCGGTGGTCGAGCCTTCGGTCAGGATGCGCACATAGACTTTCGAACCCGGTGCAGCCTTGGCGATGTTGCGCAGGTCGGCTTCGGAGTCGGAGGCATACAGACGCACGCCCTTCTCATAGAAGTAGCGAATGTCTTTGGATTTCTTGATGGTGTTGCCATAGCTGATGCGATCCGGGCTGACGCCGCGGCCCAGCACCTTGTCCAGCTCGTAGATCGAAGCGATGTCGAAGCTCGAACCTTTCTCTTTCAGCAGGTCGATGATCTCGACGGCCGGGTTGGCCTTGACCGCGTAGTAAACCTTGGCAAATTCGAAACCGGCGCGCAGGTCGTCATAGGCCTGGGCGATCATCGCGGTGTCGATGACCACGAACGGGGTTTCTTGTTTGTCGGCGAAGGCCTTCATTTTCTGGAAGGTTTCACGCGCGAAATAGTCTTCGACGTTGATCGACATACTTGGGAGCTCCTACTGGCAAACAGAATAAATAAATGGGTGCAAATGAACGTCCTCCGTATCCCCACTTTGGTTCGCCTACTTCCCAAGGCATGTCGCCGAAAGCAAAAAGGTCAACCTGGCGCTGCGCCGCGGGTGACCTTGCTGTCTCGTCGTCAGTACTTGAGCCGGATGGATCGTTTCCAGCATGGACGTTCGGCGCGAACTTTAGGACTTGAGCGGCTTGAGATCAACAAAAAATGTCGCGTTTTTGCACGCTTCCGTCGTGCGGTCCCGGTCAGATACTGATGTAACCGACCTGCATGACAGTGTGATGTTCCCTTTGAAGGGATTTTTGAGGTGTTTCAGGAGGGATTTGTGTTGCCCCATTCGCGAGCAAGCCCGCTCCCACACTGGTCCGTGTTCAACCACAAAATTGTGGGCTGACGCAGATCCAATGTGGGAGCGAGCCTGCTCGCGAAGGCGTCCGTCAGGCCAATGCAGTCTCGGCCGGCGAAACAATGCTGGTCTTGCCGCCACGGGACTTACCCGAGCTCAGGTACTCGGCAATCGACTCCTGCGTCACTTCGCCGAGGAACACCCGCTCGGCGTCCATCACTGGTAGCCACGAGCGGTTGAACTCGTACATGCGCGACAACAGGATCCGCAGGTGCTCGTCATAGGCCGCCGTGGCGTTGAACTCGCGCAGGAATTGCACGCAGGTGCCGGTCTGACGATGCAGATCGCGGCGGCGCACGTAGCCCAAGGCCTTGTTGTCGGCGCAGGTGACCACCACATAGCGGCGGTCGAGTTCGTCCATCAACTCCAGCGCTTCGGCCACCGGCGTTTCCGGGCTGACTGACGGCGCGTTGTCCGCCGCGTCTTCGGCCTTGACCAACAGCAGCCGTTTGAGCGTGCTGTCCTGGCCGACGAAGTTGCTGACAAAGTCATCCGCCGGGTGCGCGAGCAGAGTGTCCGGGTGGTCGACCTGGATCAGCTTGCCGCCACGGAAGATCGCAATCTTGTCGCCAAGCTTGATCGCTTCGTCGATGTCATGGCTGACCATGATCACGGTCTTGCCCAGCGCCCGCTGCATCTCGAAAAATTCGTTCTGGATCATCTCGCGGTTGATCGGGTCGACCGCACCGAACGGTTCGTCCATCAGCAGCAATGGGGCGTCAGCGGCCAGGGCGCGGATTACACCGATCCGCTGTTGCTGACCACCGGACAGCTCCCGTGGGTAGCGGCTCAGATACTGCTTGGGTTCCAGCTTGATCATGCTCATCAACTCGCGGGCGCGGTCGTGGCATTTTTGTTTGTCCCAGCCGAGCAGGCGCGGAACGATGGTGATGTTTTCCTCGATGGTCATGTTCGGGAACAGACCAATCTGCTGGATCACATAGCCGATGTTGCGGCGCAGCATCACTGCGTCGAGGTCGGTGGTGTCTTCGCCGTTGATCAGGATTTTGCCCGAGGTCGGTTTGATCAACCGGTTGATCATTTTCAGCGTGGTGCTTTTGCCGCAACCCGATGGCCCGAGGAACACGCAAATTTCGCCTTCATTGACGGTCAGGTTCACCGAGTCCACGGCTTTGATGTCTTTGCCGTTGCTGTGAAAGGTTTTGCTGAGGTTTTGAAGTTCGATCATTTCAGGAGTCCTTTTGGAGTCAGCGAACGTTGCAGCCATTGCAGAAGCAGGTCGGCGAAGATCGCCAGCAGGCTGACCAGCACCGCGCCGACGATCAGCATCGACATGTCACTGCGGCTGATGGCAGCGAGGATAAGTACGCCCAGACCACCGGCGCCGATGGTCGCGGCGATGGTCATCACCCCAATGTTCATGACGACTGCGGTGCGCACGCCGGCGAGGATCACCGGCACCGCAATCGGCAACTCGACCATGCGCAGGCGCTGGCCGAAAGTCATACCGATGCCGCGCGCGGCTTCGCGAATCCCCGGTTCGACGCCAGTCAGCGCCAAATAGGTGTTACGCATGATCGGCAGCAGCGAATACAGAAACACTGCAGTAATCGCGGGCATCGGCCCCAGGCCCTGGCCGAATTTCGAGTAGAACGGCAGCAGCAGACCGAACAGTGCAATCGACGGAATGGTCAGCAGTACCGTGGCGCTGGCTTGCAGAGGACCGGCCAGCGTCGGGAAGCGCGTCATCAGAATGCCCAGCGGCACACCGACCACGATCGCCAAGGTCACAGCAATGCCGACCAGGGTGATGTGTTGCCAGGTCAGGTGCAGGACGAGCGACCAGTCCAAGTGGGAAAAGGCGTTGAGAAATTCCATAGCTTTTCCTCAGTTGATGGGGTGCTGGCGCAAGAAATCTGCGGCCACGGCGGAAGGGCTTTCGTGGTCGACGTCGACCCGTGCATTGAGTTGGCGCATGGTTTGGTCGTCGAACAGTTCGGCCAGCGGTTTGAGTTGTTTGGCCAATTGCGGGTGGGCGTCGAGGTACGCCTGTCGGGCCACAGGCGCGGCGGTGTAGTCCGGGAAGTAATGTTTGTCGTCTTCCAGCAGTTTCAGCTTGAAGGCATTCAAGCGCCCGTCGGTGGTGTAGACCAGACCGGCAAATACCTGGCCATTGCGCAGCGCGGTGTAGACCAGCCCGGCGTCCATCTGGCGGATGTTGTTGCGGGTCAGGTTCATGCCGTAGAGCTTGACCATGCCTTTGAGGCCGTCGGAACGGTTGGCGAACTCGGTGTCCAGCGCCACCAGGTGGTTGGTCTTCGCCTCAGCGCTGAGCACGCTGTTCAAGTCGCTGATGCTGTTGATCTGCGGATATTCATCGGCAACGTTCTTCGGCAGCGCCAAGGCGTAGGTGTTGCTGAATTTCGACGGAGCGAGCCAGACCAGGCCCTTTTTCGCGTCAAGTTCCTTGACCCGCGCGTAGGACTGTTCGTTGTCGAGCTTCTCAGTGACATGGTTGTAGGCCACCAGCGACACGCCGGTGTATTCCCACATCAGGTCCAGTTGGCCGTTTTCATGGGCACTGCGGGCCAGACTGCTGCCCAGACCTCCCGTCACCTGGACGTCGTAACCCTGGGTGCGCAGGTATTGGGAGGTGATTTCCGCGAGCAGTGTTTGTTCGGTGAATACCCTGGCGCCGATGCGGATCAGCGGTTTGTCGGCGGCGTGGGCAAATCCTGCGCACAGCAGGACGCAGCCTAGTAACAAGCTTAATGTTTTCATGATTATTCCTTCGCTCAGCCTGAGTTAAGACTGGGGTAAACCGCGTTCCAGCCAGAGGCGGCTGGCCAGTGTTACCAGACCGTCGAGCAGCAATGCCAGCAGGGCGGTGCAGGCTGCGCCGAGGATCAATTGCGGCTGATTGTTCAAGGCAATACCGGGGAAAATCAGGCTGCCCAGGCTGTTGGCGCCGATCAGAAACGCCAGCGGTGCGGTGCCGACATTGATCGCCAGCGCCACCCGCACACCGCCGATGATGATCGGCACTGCGTTCGGCAATTCGACCCGCCAGAGCACCTGGCGCGGGGTCATGCCAATGCCGACGGCCGCTTCCTTGAGCGAACCCTGAACGTTTTTCAGGCCTTCGTAGGTGTTGCGCACGATGGGCAACAGGGACGCGAGGAACAGCGCGAAGATCGCAGGTCCGCTGCCGATCCCGAGAATTCCCAGGGCGATGGCCAGTACGGCGAGAGGCGGGACGGTATTGCCGATGTTGAAGAGCTGCATGAAGCGTTCGGCGCGCCCGACCATGGTCGGGCGGCTGAGGAAGATACCGGCGGGGATGCCCACAACGAGGGCGGCCAGCATGGAAGCGAGGACGAGAATCAGATGAGCTTGCAGGTAAAACAACAAATCGTCGCGGTACAGTTCGATCGTGTTGATGCCAATCCAGTGGATCAGCAGGGCCAGAAGGGCGACGACAACCGCTCCTCCTATCAGCCCTTTGCCATAGCGAATAGCCACAGGCGGACTCCTTTTTTCTGTCGGCGAACAGTTTTTCGTGTGGCAACGCCATGCCTGGCTGCCGAAAAAATGATCGCGAAAAGCAGCTCGTTCGATGCCGGCAAAGCGGCATGAGATCGAGCCATAAGCGCAGCCTCGTCAGGCTGACTTGCTGATATTTCAGCCCCTGACGACAAGCCGTAACAGGGGAGTGGACGCCTCCACTCTTTAAAAGGTTCCACAATTAGCAGCATTTAGCCACCCCGGCCGCCTCACATCCCGTAGCAGCTGCCGAGCCCGCGAGGCTGCGTTCGGCTGCGAAGCAGTCGTAAAATCGTTAAGCGCGGTATGCCTGCAAGACCGCATTGTTTGATTTACGGCCGCTGCGCAGCCGAACGCAGCCTCGCGGGCTCGGCAGCTGCTACAGGGCGAACGGTGGTCCGTAGATGTCGTTTTGAGCTATACTCGCCGCCCTTTTTTGAATCACCTGCCAGGCGATTTCCCATGACCAAACAGGCCGCCGAAGTCGCGAAACGCCGCACTTTCGCCATTATTTCCCACCCCGATGCGGGTAAAACTACCATCACCGAGAAACTCTTGCTGATGGGCAAGGCCATTGCTATTGCCGGTACGGTGAAATCCCGAAAGTCGGACCGCCATGCCACCTCCGACTGGATGGAAATGGAAAAGCAGCGTGGTATTTCCATTACCACGTCGGTCATGCAGTTCCCGTATCGCGATCACATGATCAACCTGCTCGACACCCCGGGCCACGAAGACTTCTCCGAAGACACCTACCGCACCCTGACGGCGGTCGACTCGGCATTGATGGTTCTCGACGGTGGTAAGGGTGTAGAGCCACGGACCATCGCCCTGATGGACGTTTGCCGTCTGCGTGATACGCCGATCGTCAGCTTTATCAACAAACTCGACCGTGACATTCGCGACCCGATCGAACTGCTCGACGAAATCGAAGCCGTCCTGAAAATCAAGGCTGCGCCGATCACCTGGCCGATCGGTTGCTACCGGGATTTCAAAGGCGTCTATCACCTCGCCGACGACTACATCATCGTCTACACCGCAGGCCACGGCCACGAGCGTACCGAGGTGAAAATCATCGAGAAGCTCGACTCCGATGAAGCCCGCGAGCATTTGGGTGACGAGTACCACCGCTTCATCGAACAGCTGGAACTGGTGCAGGGCGCCTGCCACGAATTCAATCAACAGGAATTCATGGACGGCCAACTGACCCCGGTGTTCTTCGGTACTGCGTTGGGCAACTTCGGTGTCGATCACGTGCTCGACGCCGTGGTCAACTGGGCGCCGAAGCCGCTGGCCCGTGTCGCCAACGAGCGTACCGTTGAACCGGTGGAAGAGAAGTTCACCGGCTTCGTGTTCAAGATCCAGGCGAACATGGACCCGAAACACCGCGACCGCATTGCCTTCATGCGCATTTGCTCCGGCAAGTACGAAAAAGGCATGAAAATGCGTCACGTGCGCACCGGCAAGGATGTTCGGATCGGCGACGCGCTGACCTTCTTCTCCTCCGAGCGTGAGCAACTGGAAGAGGCGTTCGCCGGCGACATCATCGGTCTGCACAACCACGGCACCATCCAGATCGGCGACACCTTCACCGAAGGCGAAGCCCTGGGTTTCACCGGTATCCCGCACTTCGCCCCGGAACTGTTCCGCCGCGTACGCCTGAAGGACCCGCTGAAATCCAAGCAACTTCGCCAGGGCTTGCAACAGCTGGCCGAAGAGGGCGCGACCCAGGTGTTCTTCCCGGAGCGCAGCAACGACATCATCCTCGGCGCCGTCGGTGTGCTGCAGTTCGATGTGGTCGCCAGCCGCCTGAAAGAAGAATACAAGGTCGAATGCGCCTACGAGCCAATCACCGTGTGGTCTGCGCGCTGGATCGATTGCAGCGATAAGAAGAAGCTCGAAGAGTTCAGCGTCAAGGCCGTGGAAAACCTCGCCCTCGACGGCGGCGGTCACCTGACCTACCTGGCCCCGACCCGGGTCAACCTGGCGCTGATGGAAGAGCGCTGGCCGGACGTGAAATTCCGTGCGACGCGTGAGCATCACTAAGCGCTGAGTGTGTAACACCAAAGCCCCGTTGCGAAAGTTGCGGGGTTTTTTATTGACTGCAAGAAATCGCCGTTGTTACAGGGCGTCCAGGCACCCTTTAGGTCATGGCGTGATACTACTTAACGCGTTGTCAAAGAATTAGCTGTATGGGCTTTGAAGGGTTTGGGATAAGAGCTTCAGCGGCCATGATGAACGCGCCTGACGGTGAAAATCTCGAGCGAGGAAAGCTGCCTCAATCATCGCTTTACGAGACCCTGTAACCGTACAGTGAGACAGAATAGATTTTGTGCCATAGGCTAGGCGTCATTGATGCCGCTCTTTATATGGACTCGCTCAGAATGGAAGTTGGAGCACATAGGATGTTTTTTGCCACCACGCATAACCCGCTGGTCACTCTTGTCGCGACTCAATCCAGTGACTTCGAAACGCTTGTTGCTATTCGGATTGAGGCCATGCGTGAAAGTCTCGAGCACATTGGTCGCTTCGATCCCGTGCGTGCACGAGAGCGTTTTCGCGATGGTTTTTCTCCCGCGTTCACTCGCTACATCGAGGTTTCCGGCGAGCAGGTTGGTTTCGTTGTCGTCAAGCCGCTCATCGATGGGTTATTGCTTGACCACCTGTACATCAAGCCGAGCGCGCAAGGTATGGGCATAGGTTCGGCTGTTCTTCGTCAAGTCTTCATGGAAGCGGATGCATCTGAATTGACATTGCGGGTGGGTGCTCTCAGAGAAAGCGCTTCAAATCGTTTTTATATTCGTCATGGCTTTCAGTTCGTCGAAAGTAGCGAGTTCGACAACTACTATGTTCGTCCGAACACCCAGGTGCGCCCGGCTGCAGATACTTGATCCGGTTCTGTTGATCATCGCGCAGCCACTGGACCGTCATCTTCTGCCTCAAACTGGCTCAAGGGTATCGAGTGGCTTGATTGGCCTCAAATGAGAATGTCCTGTCGTTGTTTTAGTTATAACCATTATTCAGAACCGATCTGTCCAGCCACGGCATTTACCGGCAATCGGTAGCATCCTATCTGGAGAACCCGGCCGATCGGAACTAGATTTCATTCAGCGCCACGGCAACCGGGTTACCCGCCGTCAGGCACCCATGCTTCACCTACGAAAGGATGGAATCAGCTATGAGTATTTTTCAACGCATGGTTTTACTGATCAAAGTGCTGGTGTTGCTGTCGGTGGGCACTTCGGCAGCGTGGGCGAGCGGCGGCGCAGTGCAGGATCAGGGTTTCTGGGCAGCAAAAAGTGTGCAGGGCAGTGGCTTGATGGTTGCCACTGGTGAGCAGAGTCAGGGTGATAGTAAAAGCGATGAGGACCCGTCCTCCGACGATTCCGAAGACGATACCCAGGGTTAAGGATTCTTAAGGATTCAGACAAAAGAAAACCCCTCCTGCCGGACTGATGCGCAGTCCTGAGGAGGGGTTTGGTCAACGTGTTTCAAAAAGCGCTCCAAGAGGGCGCTTTTTCATGCCCGGCTCAGACGACGAATTGCTCGGCGTAATGGCAGGCCACCTGACGGCTGTCGAGCTGGCGCAGGGCTGGCTCTTCTTTGCTGCACAGTTCAGTGGCGTACGGGCAGCGCTTGTGGAAAGCACAGCCGGACGGCGGGTTCAGCGGGTTCGGCAGTTCGCCGACGATCTTGATTTTCGGCTTGCTCGGATCCGGATGGATCGTCGGCGTGGCCGACAGCAGGGCCTGGGTGTACGGGTGCAGAGGACGGGTGTAGATGTCTTCTTTCGGGCCCATTTCCACCGGACGGCCGAGGTACATCACCAACACCTGATCGGCGACGTGACGCACCACCGCCAGGTTGTGGGAGATGAATACGTAGGCGGTGTTGAACTCTTGTTGAAGATCCATGAACAGGTTCAGCACCTGAGCCTGAATCGACACGTCCAGCGCCGAGGTCGGTTCGTCCGCGACCAGCACTTTGGGTTGCAGCATCATGGCGCGTGCCAGGGCGATCCGCTGGCGCTGACCGCCCGAGAACATGTGCGGATAACGCTGGTAATGCTCAGGGCGTAAGCCGACCTGCTTCATCATCGCCTGGACTTTTTCGCGGCGTTCGGCCGCGGAAAGCTTGGTGTTGATCAGCAGAGGCTCGGCCAGTTGGTCACCGATTTTCTGCCGTGGGTTCAACGAGGCGTAAGGGCTCTGGAACACCATCTGCACGTCTTTGCGCAGTTGTTTGCGTTCGGCCTTGTTAGCTCCGGTGACTTCTTGCCCGGCGATTTTCAAGGAGCCCGAAGACGGCTCTTCGATCAGCGTCAGGGCGCGAGCCAGGGTCGACTTGCCGCAGCCGGATTCGCCTACGACTGCGAGGGTCTTGCCGGCTTCGAGTTCGAACGACACGCCATTGAGCGCGCGTACCAGCGCGGTGCCTTTGAACAGGCCGCGGGAGACTTCGTAGTGACGGGTCAGGTCACGGGCGGTGAGAACGACGGCCATTACGCCACCTCCTGATTCAAAGGATAGAAGCAGCGGGCGAGGCTGTTGCTTTTCGGGTCCAGGCCTGGACGTTGTTGACGGCAGTTGTCTTGCACGTACGGGCAGCGCGGCGACAGCAGGCAGCCTTGCGGACGGTCATAACGGCCGGGAACGATGCCTGGTAGCGTGGCCAGACGCGCTGAACCCAGGCTGTGCTCAGGAATGGCCTTGAGCAGTGCTTCGCTGTACGGGTGCGCCGGAATGTCGAACAACTGCGGTACCTGACCGACTTCTACCGCTTGGCCGGCGTACATCACGCACACGCGCTGAGCGGTTTCGGCCACCACGGCGAGGTCGTGAGTGATCAGCACCAGACCCATGTTCTGCTCTTTTTGCAGCGCCAGCAGCAGGTCCATGATCTGCGCCTGAATCGTCACGTCCAACGCGGTGGTCGGTTCGTCGGCGATCAGCAGTTTCGGTTCGCCGGCAATCGCCATGGCAATCGCCACGCGTTGGCTCATACCGCCGGAGAGTTGATGCGGATAGGCATCCATACGGCTTGCGGCGCCCGGGATTTCGACTTTTTCCAGCAGCTCGATGGCGCGCTTGCGGGCGGCCTTGCTGGACATTTTCAGGTGCAGACGCAGCACTTCTTCGATCTGGAAACCGACGGTATAGCTCGGGTTCAGTGCGGTCATCGGGTCCTGGAAGACCATGGCCAGGTCTTTGCCGACGATTTGCCGACGCTGACGGTTGCTGAGCTTGAGCATGTTCTTGCCGTCGAAATTCAGAGCGTCAGCGGTGACGATGCCTGGATGTTCGATCAGGCCCATCAGCGCCATCATGGTCACGGACTTGCCGGACCCCGACTCGCCAACGATGGCCAGGACTTCGCCTTTGTCCACGGAAATGTCGAGGCCATCGACCACCGGAACGGCGTTCTTGTCGCCGAAGCGAACGTTGAGATTCTTGATTTCTAACAGTGACATTTGAATCTCCTCAGGCGGCGTTCTTGAGTTTCGGGTCCAGCGCATCGCGCAGGCCGTCGCCCATCAAGTTGATTGCCAGCACGCTGAGCAAAATGGTCAAACCAGGCAGGCTGACGACCCACCAGGCGCGTTCGATGTAGTCGCGAGCCGAAGCCAGCATGGTGCCCCACTCAGGGGTTGGCGGTTGTACGCCAAGGCCGAGGAAGCCCAGTGCCGCGGCATCGAGAATCGCCGAGGAGAAGCTCAGGGTCGCCTGAACGATCAGTGGTGCCATGCAGTTGGGCAGCACAGTGACGAACATCAGACGTGGCAGACCGGCACCGGCCAGGCGTGCGGCGGTCACGTAGTCGCGGTTCAGTTCGCCCATCACCGCGGCGCGGGTCAGACGAACATAGGACGGCAACGAAACCACGGCGATGGCGATAATGGTGTTGATCAGGCCAGGGCCGAGGATGGCGACGATCGCCACAGCCAGCAGCAGGGATGGCAGGGCCAGCATGATGTCCATCAGACGCATGATGGTCGGGCCAAGCAGGCGCGGGAAGAACCCGGCGAACAGACCCAGCAGGATCCCCGGAATCAGCGACATGACCACCGACGACAAGCCGATCAGCAAGGACAGGCGCGAACCGTGGATCAGGCGTGACAGCAGATCACGACCCAGTTCATCGGTGCCGAGCAGGTATTGCATCTGCCCACCTGACAGCCAGGCTGGGGGGGTCAGCAGGAAATCGCGGAATTGCTCGCTCGGGTTATGCGGAGCAACCCACGGGGCGAAAATCGCGCAAAAAATCACCAGCAGCATGAACAACAGGCCGGCGACGGCACCCTTGTTCTTGGAGAAGGCTTGCCAGAACTCTTTGTACGGCGACGGATAAAGCAGGCTTTGGTCGACTGCTACGGAGGTCGTTGGAGTACTCATGCGTAGGGTCTCAGCGCTGGTGACGGATGCGTGGGTTTGCGAAGCCATAAAGAATATCCACTACAAAGTTGACCAGAATCACCAGGCAGGCGATTAACAGAATTCCGTTTTGCACCACTGGGTAGTCCCGGGCGCCAATGGCTTCGATCAGCCATTTGCCGATACCGGGCCACGAGAAGATGGTTTCGGTCAGAACCGCACCGGCCAGCAATGTGCCGACTTGCAGACCGACCACGGTCAGTACCGGGATCAAGGCGTTGCGCAGGCCGTGCACGAACACCACGCGCGACGGCGACAGGCCTTTGGCCCGGGCGGTGCGGATGTAGTCTTCACGCAGGACTTCGAGCATCGAGGAACGGGTCATCCGGGCGATCACCGCCAGCGGGATGGTGCCGAGCACGATGGCCGGAAGAATCAGGTGGTGCAGGGCATCGAAGAACGCACCGGTGTCATGGGCCAGCAGGGTGTCGATGAGCATGAAGCCGGTTCTCGGCTCGATGTCGTACAGCAGGTCGATCCGCCCGGACACCGGGGTCAAGCCCAGGGAGACCGAGAAGAACATGATGAGGATCAGGCCCCACCAGAAGATCGGCATCGAATATCCCGCAAGGGAGATGCCCATGACCCCATGGTCGAACAGGGATCCTCGCTTCAGCGCCGCGATCACCCCGGCCAATAGACCGAGAACGCCGGCGAACAGCAGGGCCGCCGAGGACAGTTCCAGGGTCGCGGGGAACAGCGAGGTGAACTCGGTCCATACGCTTTCACGGGTACGCAGGGATTCACCCAGGTCACCGTGGGCCAGTTTGCCGATGTAGTCCAGGTATTGGGCGTACAGCGGTTTGTTCAGACCAAGGCGTTCCATTGCCTGAGCATGCATTTCGGGATCGACCCGACGTTCTCCCATCATGACTTCCACGGGGTCGCCGGGAATCATGCGAATCAACGCGAAAGTCAGCAAGGTGATGCCGAAGAACGTGGGGATCAATAATCCCAATCGGCGGGCAATAAAACTAAACATCTTCTGGTGTACCTCATCAGCCGGTTAGGCGTTCCCGGCAGCGTTGGGGTCAACGTTGCCGGGCGTTTTCTTATCTACTTCACTTGGGTGGTAGCGAAGTTGTTAGTGGTCAGAGGGCTAATGTGATAACCCTCGACGTTCTTGCGCATGGCCGTAAACATTCTGGTGTGCGCCATGCTGATCCATGGCTGGTCCTGGTGGAATATCTCCTGGGCCTGTTCATAGAGTGCTGTGCGTTCGGCCGGGTTTACTTTAGCTCGGGCTTCATCGATCAGCGTCTGGAATTTCTCATTGCACCAGCGGGCGTAGTTTTCGCCGTTTTTGGCCGCCTCGCAACTGAGCATAGGCGTCAGGAAATTATCCGGGTCGCCGTTATCGCCCGCCCATCCGGCAGACACCATATCGTGTTCGCCGTTTTTTGCGCGTTTGAGCATTTCGCCCCATTCCATGACGCGAATGTCGAGCTTGATCCCGACCTTGGCCAGGTCCGATTGCATCATCTGTGCGCCGAGCATCGGGTTCGGGTTGGTCGGGCCGCCACCGTTACGGGTGAACAGGGTGAGCACGGTGCCTTCTGGCACGTCGGCTTCCTTGAGCAGGGCGCGAGCCTTGTCCAGGTCACGTTTGGGGTTTTGCAGGGTCTTGTTGTAACCCAGCAAGGTCGGTGGGTACGGGTTCACTGCTACCGAGGCATTGCCTTTGCCGAACAGCGCATTGACGTAGGCTTCCTTGTCGAACGCGATATCGATGGCTTTACGTACCCGCACGTCGCTCATGTACTTGTGGGAGGTGTTCATGGCGATGTACGAGACGGTCATCGCGTCCAGTTCATCGACGCTCAGGTTGGTGTCTTTCTTGATGCTCGGAATGTCATCCGGCTTGGGGTAAAGCGCGACCTGGCACTCGTTGGCCTTGAGCTTTTGCAGGCGTACGTTGTTGTCGGTGGCGATGGCCAGAATCAGCGAGTCAGCTGGCGGCTTGCCACGGAAGTACTCCGGGTTGGCCTTGAAGCGGACCTGAGCATCCTTGGCATAACGCTGGAAGATGAACGGACCGGTACCGATCGGCTTGTTGTTCAGGTCACCGGTCTTGTCGGCCTTGAGCAACTGGTCGGCGTACTCGGCGGAGTAGATCGAGGAGAAGGCCATGGCGACGTCCGCCAGGAATGGCGCTTCGCGGCGGGTCAGGGTGAACTTGACCGTGTTGTCGTCGACCTTCTCGACATTTTTGAGCAGCTCTTTGAAACCCATGCTTTCAAAGTACGGGAAGCCCACGCTCGACTTGGTGTGCCACGGGTGGTTCGGGTCCAGCTGACGCTGGAAGCTCCAGACCACGTCGTCGGCATTCATGTCGCGGGTCGGCTTGAAGTAATCGGTGGTGTGAAACTTGACGCCTTTGCGCAGGTGGAACGTGTAGGTCAGACCGTCCTCGCTGATGTCCCAGGAGTCGGCCAGTGCCGGAATCACTTCAGTGGTACCGGGTTTGAAGTCCACCAGGCGGTTGAAGATGGTTTCGGCCACCGCATCGGCTGTGACTGCAGTCGTGTACTGGACCATATCGAAGCCTTCCGGGCTGGCTTCGGTACAGACCACCAAGGGTTTGGCCAAGGCGCCGACAGCGACACTCAGCAGCGCGGCGGCGATGGCCGCTCGTAGGGGAAGCATTTTCATCAAGAGCCCTCTGCAATCGGTTGAACTGGAAAGAGCCAGACGGCCGACTCGTCATGAGTCAGCCGTTTGGCAGCGTTTTTACAGAATGTTGAATGGAACGGTGGTGACCAGACGGAACTCGTTGATGCTGCCGTCAACCTGGTTTTCGCTCGCACGGTGTGCGGTGTAAGTCGCGCGAATCTTGGTGGCCTTGAGCGGGCCGCTTTGCACGGCGTACGTAGCACCAATGCCGTATTCGTAGTGGTGTTCGCCGTCCATCGCCAGCACGCTGTTGTAGGCGCCGCCTTTGTAGTGAGTACCGTCGATACCCCAGCCACGAGCCTGGTAGATGTTGAACTTCAGGCCCGGCACGCCGTATTCCGCCATGTTCAGACCATAGGCGACCTGGAAGGACTTCTCGTTCGGGCCGTTGAAGTCCGACAGCAGGGAGTTGGCCAGGTAGATACCGTTGGTTTCGTGCAGGTAGTCGAAGTACTCGTCACCGACAATTTGCTGCCAGGAGAACGTCAGGCTGTGGGCCTGGTGGGTCAGGCCGAACGACAGGGAGTACGCATCGTTGTCGATCTTGCCGAGTTTGCTTTTGCCCGTGTCCTTGGTTTTGTAGTAGTTCAGGTCGCTGGTCAGGCTCAGCACCGAGCTATCGCCCAATACGTGGTTGGCGCCAAAGTAGTACTGGTTCCACATGTCCTCGGCCTGGGTGGCCCACAGGCTGGTTTTCACGCTGGTGAACGGCTGGTAAGTGATACCCGCGGTGTTCACGTGATCGACTTCGATGATGCTGTCGGAGTATTCGGAACGGAATTTACGCTGGCTCTCTTCGGTACGCGGAGAGTTGCGATCGAACGTGGCCAGGTCGAAGGCCAGGTTGTTCAGCTCTTCGCTGTGGATCGCCACACCTTCGAAGCTCGAAGGCAGGGCACGGTTACCGATCACATCGACCATCGGGCTGCTGAAGTTCTGGCGGCCAGCAGTCAGGGTGGTGTTGGAGACGCGAGCCTTGACGTTGGCCAGGCCCAGTTTGCTCCACTGGTCTTGGGCGTCACCGCCTTCTTTGGTCAGGGTACGGTTGTTGCCTGCGCCTGGACGAGAGCCCGGTGCGCCACCGTTGTTGGACGCCAGATCCTTGTGATCACGATCCAGTGCGACGGCGTTGTAGGCGGCCACTTCGGTGCTGATTCCGACGGTGCCCTGAGTGAAGCCGGAGTTGTAGTTGACGATAGTGCCCTGAACCCAGTTGATACGGCGGTCGGTTGGCGTCGCCACACCATCTTTGCGGTAGGTGAACTTGCCACCACGATGCAGTTGTTCGTTGGCGTACCAGTTACGAGTACTGCCGTCGATTTTCTGACCTTCGACGAAGCCTGTTGCGCCGGCTTGTGCGCTGCTGGTTTTGACCGTAACCGGGTTGAAATCCTGGCTCTGGGTTTCTGCGTAAGCCGTGGCGGTGACGCTGCTGATGGCCAAGGCCAATAACGCGGTGCTGCTCAGTTTCATGGGTGAAGCTCCTGTCTTTCTTTTATTAATGCCGGTCTTTTTTTGTGATCCGGCTATTTGGTTTAGAACTCATTCACGCATTGCAAACGTTTGCCTATGGCTTGTTCGCCGAATTCAGGCAACACCTTTGCGCGAGGGCAAAATCGCCCTCAGGGTTTTGGCTATTCAGTTATTGGTCGATGCTGACACCCGAGAACACGTTACGGCCGAAGGGGCTGACCTTGAATCCTTCGACTTTGGCGCTCAACGGCTGGTTGACCGTCGAGTGGGCGACAGGGGTGATTGGCACTTGCTGCTTGAGCAATTGCTGAGCCTGTTTGTAGAGCACCGTGCGTTGCTCACGGTCGGTGACGATCTTGGCCTGCTTGATCAGCTTGTCGTATTGCGGGTCACACCACATGGAGTAGTTGTTGCCGCCAATCGCGTCGCAGCTGTACAGGGTGCCCAGCCAGTTGTCCGGGTCCCCATTGTCGCCGGTCCAGCCGATCAGGCTGACGTCGTGCTCGCCATTCTTGGTGCGCTTGATGTACTCGCCCCACTCGTAGCTGACGATCTTCACTTTCAGGCCGATTTTCGCCCAGTCTGACTGAAGCATCTCAGCCATCAGCTTGGCGTTCGGGTTGTACGGACGTTGCACAGGCATCGCCCATAGAGTGATCTCGGTGCCTTCCTTGACCCCGGCGGCCTTGAGCAATTCCTTGGCTTTTTCCGGGTTGTAAGTGGCGTCTTTGATAGTTTCGTCGTACGACCACTGGGTCGGTGGCATGGCGTTGACCGCCAGTTGTCCCGCGCCCTGGTACACGGCCTTGAGGATCCCTTGTTTGTTCACCGCCATGTCCAGCGCCTGGCGTACTTCGAGCTGGTCGAAGGGTTTATGCCGCACGTTGTAGGCGATGTAGCCAAGGTTGAAGCCGGGCTTTTCGATGAGTTGCAGCGTGGGGTCGTTTTTCAGCGCTTCGACATCGGCCGGGCGTGGGTGCAGGGTGATCTGGCATTCGTTTTTCTTGAGCTTCTGCACACGCACCGACGCGTCGGTATTGATGGCGAAAATCAGTTGGTCGAGCTTGACCCGGCTTGGGTCCCAGTACTGTTTGTTGCCGGTGTAACGGATGTTGGAATCTTTCTGGTAGCTCTTGAACACGAACGGCCCGGTGCCGATCGGCTTCTGGTTGATCTCGCTCGGCTTGCCGGATGCGAGCAACTGGTCGGCGTATTCGGCGGAGAGAATCGAGGCGAAACTCATGGCGACGTTCTGAATGAACGCGGCGTCTACCGAGTTCAGGGTCATGACCACGGTCAACGGCCCGGTCTTCTCGACCTTGGCGATGTTCTTGTTCAGGCTCATCCCGTTGAAGTACGGAAACTCGGTCGGGTAAGCCTTACGGAATGGATGCTCGGCATCGAGCATGCGATTGAAGGTGAACAACACGTCGTCGGCGTTGAAATCGCGGCTCGGCGTGAAGTACTTGGTGGTGTGAAATTTCACCCCTTCGCGCAGGTGGAACGTGTACTTGAGACCATCCTCGGAAATATCCCAACTGGTGGCCAACCCCGGTACGACACTGGTGGCGCCTTTTTCGAACTCGGCCAGTCGGTTGTACAGCGGTTCGGCGGCATCGTTGTCGGTCGCAGTGGTGTACTGCGCGGAGTCGAAGCCCGCGGGGCTGCCCTCGGAGCAAAACACCAGGCTGTTATTGGCGGCCTGACTGACAGACGTGGCGGCCAACAGACCGGTGCCCAGCAATGCGGATAAAACCAAGGTATGGCGCATGACGCTCCCTCTTTTTTTAGGTGTAACAGTGAGCCGTCGTCCCGTCCGGAGACGTGCAGGTATCACTGAATCAAAGCCATGGGGTCAGCAGTTGCCAGCCGCAGCGACAGCACGACCGGACCTCGACGGTAGGGGTCGAAGATCAGGTGGTAAAGGCGTAGGGCCTGAAAAACAGGTAGGAAAAGGCGACACGTCCTAAACCCGCTGCAGTAGTCCGCAGTGGTTTGGGAAGTAGGCGAATTCCAGCTGTCTTGGCAGATAGCGCAACGGCGACGTCAAGGACGTCGCCGTTGCAAAGCCTTACTTGCTGACGCTGACGCCGTAGAAGGAGTTCAAGCCAAACGGGCTGATCTTGAAGTCCTGCACGGAGTTGCGCATGGGTTGATACACCGTCGAGTGCGCGATAGGTGTCATCGGGACTGCATCTTTGAGGAGGTGTTGCGCCTGCTTGTACAGCTCGGTGCGTTTAGCCTGGTCCGGGGTGGACTTGGCTTGTTTGATCAGGGCGTCGTACGGCTTGTCGCACCATTTCGAGAAGTTGTTGCCGTTCATGGCATCGCAGCCGAACAGAGTGCCGAGCCAGTTGTCCGGGTCACCATTGTCACCGCTCCAGCCGATGATCATCGCCTGGTTCTCGCCGCCTTTGGAACGTTTGATGTACTCGCCCCATTCGTAGCTGACGATGTTGACCTTCAGGCCGATCTTGGCCCAGTCGGACTGCAGCATTTCAGCCATCAGCTTGGCGTTCGGGTTGTACGGACGCTGAACCGGCATGGCCCACAGGGTGATCTCGGTGCCCGGCTTGATGCCGGCTTCCTTGAGCAGTTCCTTGGCTTTCTCAGGATCGTACTTGGCATCCTTGATGGTGGTGTCGTAGGACCACTGCGTTGGCGGCATGGCGTTGACCGCCAATTGACCAGCGCCCTGGTAAACCGAATCGATGATCTGCGGCTTGTTCACCGCCATGTCCAGCGCTTCACGGACCTTGAGGTTGGCCAATGGGTTGGCGTCGGTACGGCCTTTGAGCACCGGCATCACGTTGTAGGCGATATAGCCCAGGTTGAAACCGGCCTGGTGCGGCAGCTTCAGGTCTTTGTCTTCACCCAGGGCCTTGAGGTCGGCCGGACGCGGGAAGAGGGTGACCTGGCATTCGTTTTTCTTGAGCTTCTGGATACGCACCGACGGGTCGGTAGTGATGGCGAAGATCAGGTTGTCGATCTTGACGTCTTCAGGCTTCCAGTAGTCCTTGTTACCCGTGTAACGGATGTTGGAGTCTTTCTGGTAGCTCTTGAACACGAACGGGCCAGTGCCGATCGGCTTCTGGTTGATGTCACCCGGTTTGCCTTCCTTGAGCAGCTTGGCGGCGTACTCGGCGGACTGGATAGACGCGAAGCTCATGGCCATGTTCTGGATGAACGCGGCGTCTACGGTGTTCAGGACAAACTTGACGGTGTGGTCATCGACCTTCTCGACCTTGGTGATGTTGGTATCCATGCCCATGTCGGTGAAGTACGGGAATTCGGTCGGGTACGCTTTGCGGAACGGGTCATCCTTGTTAATCATGCGATTAAAGGTGAACAGCACGTCGTCGGCGTTGAAATCACGAGTCGGGGTGAAATACGGGGTGGTATGGAACTTCACACCTTGACGCAGGTGGAAGGTGTACTCCTTCACGTCCGGGGAAATGTCCCAGCTGGTGGCCAGGCCAGGAACAACGGCGGTGCCGCCGCGCTCGAACTGGGTCAGGCGGTTGAACATGGTTTCTGCAGAGGCGTCGAAGTCGGTTCCGGTGGTGTACTGACCAGGATCAAAACCGGCCGGGCTCCCTTCGGAGCAAAACACCAGGTTAGTCGCCGCTTGGGCGAAAGGTGCGCTAGCTAACAAGCTTGCGCCGACTAAAAACGGAATGACCGCGTGTTTAAGCATGGTGGCCTCATGATTTGTTGTCATTTTTGGAATTAGAGGACGACCTCGTGAGTCGACCTGCGGATACTTATGCAGGGCCCGTACCCAATGCAAGATGCCGAACGGCTACAAGCCTTAAACAGTGGAACGAACGTACCTTAATGTCGCATATGTATAAATGTTGACGCATTTGACAGTTTGCGGTCGTTTTTTTCGGTGCAAGCGACGCACCGCAGAGGGGCGGCCGGGGCGATTGGCGCACCCGGCCAGGGCGCGGTGTTACTTATTTATACCCACGCCATAAAAGGGTGTGAGGCCGAACGGGCTGATCTTGAAGTCCACGACTTCCTTGCGCAGCGGCTGGAACACCGTCGAGTTCGCAATCGGCGTGATAGGCACCTGCTGTTTAAGGATTTGCTGTGCCTGCTGGTACAGATTGACCCGTTGCTGTTTGTCAGTGGACACCTTGGCCTGCTGGATCAATTTGTCGTAAGCCGGGTCGCACCACTTGGCGTAGTTGCTACCTTTCACTGCGGCGCAGCTGTAGAGCACGCCCAGCCAGTTATCCGGGTCACCGTTGTCGCCGGTCCAGCCATAGATCATCGCGTCGTGCTCGCCGTTTTTGGCGCGCTTGATGTACTCGCCCCATTCATAGCTGACGATGTTGGCCGTGATGCCGACCTTGGCCCAGTCCTGCTGGATCATTTGCGCCGACATCCGCGCGTTCGGGTTGGACGCACGCTGCACGGTCATCGCCCATAAATTGATGGTGGTACCGGGTGCAACCCCTGCTTCTTTTAGTAGCGCGCGAGCTTTGGTCGGGTCGTAGGGGGCGTCCTTGATGTTCGGGTCATAAGACCATTGCGCCGGTGGCAGGGCGTTCTGCGCCAGTTGCCCGGCGCTTTGATAGACGGCCTTGATGATCGCGGGCTTGTCGATTGCCATGTCCAGCGCCTGGCGAACCTTGAGCTGATCCAGCGGCGGGTGGGTCACGTTGTAGGCCAGGAAGCCAAGGTTGAAACCGGCTTGTTTGAGTACCCGCAGGTTCGGGTCCTGCTCCATTACTTCGATGTCGGCCGGGCGCGGGTAACCGCTGACCTGGCACTCGCCGGTCTTGAGCTTTTGCAGGCGCACGGCGGCGTCCGGGGTGATCGAGAAAATCAGGTTGTCGAGTTTCACGTCCTCGGGTTTCCAATAGGCGCGGTTGGCGCTGTAGCGGATCTGCGAGTCCTTCTGATAACGCTTGAACACAAATGGCCCGGTGCCGACCGGCTTCTGGTTTAGGTCAGAGGCTTTGCCCTCTTTGAGCAACTGCGCGGCGTACTCGGCGGACTGGATCGAAGCGAAGCTCATCGCCAGGTTCTGCACAAACGCGGCGTCAATGTTGTTCAGGCTGAAGCGCACGGTGTGCTCGTCGACCTTGTCGACACTTCTGATCGTGGTGTTCAGGTCCATGTCGGTGAAGTACGGCGACTCGGCGGGGTAGGCCTTGCGAAAGGCATTCTCGGGGTCGAGCAAGCGCTGGAAGGTGAACAGCACATCGTCCGCATTGAAATCGCGGCTCGGCGTGAAGTAGTCGGTGGTGTGAAACTTCACCCCGTCGCGCAGGTGGAAGGTGTAGGTCAGGCCGTCGCTTGCGACCTCCCAACTCGTCGCGAGCCCCGGCTCGACTTCGGTGCCGCCGCGTTTGAATTGGGTCAGACGGTTGAACACCGTTTCGGCCGACGCATCGAAATCCGTGCCACTGGTGTACTGGCTGGGGTCGAACCCGGCAGGGCTGGCTTCGGAGCAGTAGACCAGGGTGGTCGTGGCCTGGGCGAATGGGGCGATGGTGGCGAGGGTGAGGGCAAGCAGAAGTGGTTTTACGGTGGTTCTTTCCATGGAGTCCCCGAGGGCTTGGCAGCGGCTTTTTCCCGAGAGTAGCGTTGTTGATGGGGGACGCGGAAATATCCGTTTGTTAGGGGGACCCCTCTGTTTGGGCATACACAGCGGGTTATTGGCCTTGTAGCGGGACAGCCTCATCGGTATCGACACATCTCTGATGACCGCCAAGTCTCTCGTAGGAGCTGCCGCAGGCTGCGATCTTTTTGGCATCTGCAAGGACGCCAAAGATCAAAAGATCGCAGCCTGCGGCAGCTCCTACAGGTGATCTGCGCGGATTACGGCATCAACACTTCAATCGAGCCATCGGCGGTCATGCTGACCTGGCTGGTGCCGGCTTCGACTTCCGGCTTGTCGGCCGGTCAACGCACAGCTGATTCCATGACGTATCGGACGAACCATAGTGTTATCCAGCCCGCCATTAGCCAAAGCAGGCTGATATTGGGAATATGAACCCAATTCCTGAGGCTCCTTGGCAGGTCTTTGACGTCATCGAGGGCGGGTGGGTCCTCGCGGTGATAGCGCTTCGGTCGGGTAATCAAACCGTTTATCCGGGACAGCCTGTACAGGCGCCCAATCGGATCGTTGCCTAAACATTGTCGATTAATGCTCACCAATTGTGACCGAGTGAATTTTTGCTCGATTTCTTCGAGTTTGAAAAAGGCAACGTAAAGCAGAATGGTCAGATTGAGCAAAATGAGCATTAGAAAGCCGCCAGATACTAGGTTAAGCACCAGCTCTAGTCTGGTCATTGAGTTGTGAGCTCATAGAGCGCCTCACCGAGTATTTCGGCCTCATGGCCAGCCCCATTGCCTACGATACTTGCGGTGGAACCGGCCACTATGAGTGCGCAGACAACGCCGCCGACGCCAAGTGTTTCAACTCCGACTGCTGCACAAAGACCGTATTTCATTAGTTGTGTCGAGACGATGCCCGCCGCCACACCGCCCCCAACGGTTCCCAGCAATTTTCCACCCTCAGTAAACTTCACTTTTCGACACTCCCTCTCTGTGCCTGTACGGCACACCTCGTCGATCCTCATACCTGCTGCCCCGGTTGCCAAACCGATGCCTAGATAACCGCCGGCCTTCATATATTTCGCTGCCCGTGCCACGCCCTCGATATTCGTTGCATAGCCTGGCATTTGTGTCGGCGCTCCCGCCTTGTTCCAATGATGAATCGTTCGGCGAGACGACAACCTCAATGCGCGTTTGAGCTTGGGATGATCCGGTATGCCAGTACCTTTGCGCACCAAAGGCCCAAGACTGGCGTTCAGCTTGGCCATCATGCGTTTGCGTTGGGCAAAGAACTCTGCGGAACGCAAGTGACCGTACTGACGGTAGTGCTGTTGATGCAGTTCCTCCAGATTTTTAAGGGTTGTTTTCAGGTTCTCCAGATGCTGGCCAACCATGAACGAGGCCACACCCAGCGACCCAGCCGAGACCTCAAGAAACGGTTCGATCACTTCATGGTGCTCGACCATGAACGCCGCTTCTTCGTCGCTCAGATCCTTGAGTGCTTCATTGACCTTTTCAGCCGCGATCGTCATTTGGGCCTCTTCGCGGTGGCACAGGTAATGCCGAGAATCGCTGAAGATCACCATTTGCCCGGGCTTTACCATCTGGCCCAAATGCCGGTTGAGCGAGCGAAAGTCTTTTAGTAGCGCTGGTGAGGGTGGATTTTCGTACAGCGAACGCTCCAGAGCTTCACGGCTCATGGGGTGCTGGATGATGTGAAACCCCGATTCGACCGGTTTGGGCAGGGTGAATGCGTGGTCCTCGACCAGATGCTGTGCCGGTAGTGGTTCGGGTTTTGGCTTGAACGCGTTCCATGAGGCGCCGCCGTTATCGGGGGCGATGCGCGGCGTCACCATCACCCAGTCGCCGCTGCTGACGGCGTCGATGAGTTTTTTCTGATGGGCCGCCTGCATGTAGTTGGAGCGATTGGCGCCGACTGCATTCAACAAATCGTCGAAGCCTTGCAGGCTGTCTGGATAGCTCAGCGCCTGCTGCAGGTCGTAGGTCGCCTGGCTGTTGTCGAGCACCCGGCCGCGCTGGCCGGCGAGTTGGCTTTTGGGGATGAGTTTGGCCACGTCCGCGTCCCGTTCTGTGGAAACGGGCGACTGTGGCGAGTGGACTCAGGAAACGATGCCGGGCGATTCGGTGAAGCGTGTAGGGATGATCCGATTCGTTGGCATGTCGACATTAACGTTTACAACACCAGCGACTCCTACAAAAAGCGCTGTCAGCCGAGGGCGTGAGGGCGATTGTTCCGACGAGTTGTGGCGGTTGCGCTGGGTTTGGGGCTGCGCCTAACTTTTGGCGGTCGCTGCAAAATCAGCGATCAGGTGTGGAAACCTGGAATCTCAGTAGGCGTATAGCCTCACCACCGCATTCGTTGCCGATGTATTCTCTCGTCGGCAAGAAAAGCGTCATGGCGGCTGTGCGTGGGCAGACTTCGGTCTGACCGGGGTCCTACTGTCCCGTTTTCCACCCCACGTATAGCTGCCACCTATTTGCCGTGTGGAAATGGCAAAGGATGGCTCCCATTTGCGAGTAAGGAGCATCTGCATGGACAAGTTAATTCCCGATCCCCCCGCCTCAGACGACGTTTCCCCCTACCAATCCCTCGATTCCAAAAAGCTTCACGATGCAGCCCACCGGGCACTGGATCACTACCTGAAACCGACGCTCGCCAAACTGCGCTTCAGTGATTTGCGTTCTGATCGATTATTCAGCGTCGCCCCTGATGTGGGCACTGAAAGCCTGTTGGCCAACGCCTCGGAAGATCTTGCGTCGGTGAAAGTCATGGCCGCCGACCTGGCGTTCGAGATCGAAGGTTCGCGGCGCAATGTAGCGCTGGCGATTTGTCGACTGGTCGATGGGGTGCAGTTGCTGGTGGACAGGGCGCTGGATGATTTTGATGTTCCGGAGCCTGCGGAGTACCAGGTCAAGTAGGGCGGGATGATCGTTCCCACGCAGAGCGTGGGAACGATCGAGCGAGCACTTTCGGCGTTACGGCATCAACACTTCAATCGAGCCATCGGCGGTCATGCTGACCTTGCTGGTACCGGCTTCGACATCCGGGGTGACCGGTGCCGCATCCATGCTCGCGGCTTTCATCATCATTGGCGCGCGCAGGTAAGGCTGTGGAAAACCGTTGCTGTTGAGGTTCAGGTTGACGATTTTGTAACCCTTGCCGCCCAGTGCATCGGTGGCCAGTTGGGCGCGGGCCTTGAAGGCGCCGACGGCTTCTTTGAGCAGCGCGTCTTCGCTGGTCTTGCGGGTCGGGGTGGCAATGGCGAAGTCCATGCCGCCCATTTTCAGGTCGATCAGCAGTTCGCCGGTGAGCTTGGACAGCGCGGCGAAGTTCGAGCTTTCCAGGCGCAGTTCGGCGCGCTCACGCCAGCCGGTGATTTTCTGACCCTTGTTGTCGTAGATCGGGTAGCTGTTGCGGCTGCCCTGACGCAGGGTGATGTCCTTGACCTGTTTGGCCTGGCCCAGCGCCTTGTTCATAGTGGTGCTGATATCGGTGGCGAGTTTGGCCGGGTCGGTGTTTTGTTCTTCGGTGTAGAGGGTCACGATCATCAGGTCGCGGGCCACTTCCTGGCTGACTTCGGCGCGCAGGGAAATCTGGTTGTAGTGAAGCTCGTCCGCGGCCAGAGCCGGGAGGCTGGCCAGGGTGCCGGCACTGAGGGCGAGAAGGGCGGCGCTGCGGCGCAATGTGTTCATGGAAACTCCTTGAGTGCGATCAGCAGGTGTTGGGTCCGAACCTGCTTGAAACCATCAGACTCTAGCTTCTATTGTCGGGTTCACCCGGTTACAACTTCTATACAGTTGGTCCGGGTTGAGGCTGTGGCGCTTTGCCGCACTTTTGCCTGTCGGGCCCCCCGCTTGGTTATACTCGACGCGATCCGCCTGGAGCGCTCATCAGGAGAGCTCATGCTCGCCCCCGTACAACTGCTTTCCGCGACTCGCCAGAATCTCTGGCGACTGACGTTCATCCGCACCCTGGTGCTGGCCGCCCAGGCCGGTTCGGTGGGGCTCGCCTACTGGTTCAACTTGCTGCCACTGCCATGGTTTCAACTGGCGGCGACCCTTGGCTGCTCGATGTTGCTGTGTGCCTTTACCGCGATCCGCTTGCGCACCTCGTGGCCGGTGACCGAGCTCGAATACGCCGTGCAACTGGCCTGTGACCTGTTTATCCACAGTGCGCTGCTGTATTTCTCCGGCGGTTCGACCAATCCGTTCGTTTCCTATTACCTGGTGCCGCTGACCATCGCCGCCGTCACACTGCCGTGGCGCTACTCGGTGATCCTCTCCGGCATCGCGCTGGCGATGTACACCTTGTTGCTGGCGCAGTTTTACCCACTGGAAACGTTCCCGATGTACCGGGAAAAGATGCAGATCTACGGCATGTGGCTGAGTTTTGCCCTGGCCGCTGCGGTAATTACCTTCTTCGCCGCGCGGATGGCCGAAGAGCTGCGCCGCCAGGAGGAACTGCGAGCGATTCGCCGTGAAGAAGGCCTTCGTGACCAGCAACTGCTGGCCGTTGCGACCCAGGCCGCCGGTGCCGCCCACGAATTGGGTACGCCGTTGGCGACCATGAGCGTGCTACTCAAGGAAATGCAGCAGGACCATCACGACCCGTTGCTGCAAGATGACTTGAGGGTGCTGCAGGATCAGGTGAAGCTCTGCAAACAGACCTTGCAGCAGCTGGTTCGCGCCGCTGAAGCCAATCGTCGGCTGGCGGTGGAGATGCAGGCCGTCAGCGTCTGGCTCGATGAAGCCCTCAACCGCTGGCACCTGATGCGTCCCGAAGCGACCTATCGCTTGCGGCGCCTGGGGCTAGGCGATGAACCGCGTTTGGCGCCGCCGCCGGACCTGACCCAAGCCCTGTTGAACTTACTGAACAACGCCGCCGATGCCTGCCCCGAAGGGCTGGAAGTGACGCTGAACTGGGATGCCTTCGAGCTGACCATCAGCATTCGCGACCATGGCGCCGGTGTGCCGCTGGCGATTGCCGAGCAGATCGGCAAACCGTTTTTTACCACCAAGGGCAAAGGTTTCGGCCTGGGCCTGTTTTTGAGCAAGGCCAGCGTGACACGCGCTGGCGGCTCAGTGAAACTCTACAGTCATGAGGAAGGCGGTACGCTCACCGAGCTGCGCCTGCCCCGTGTCGCCCGAGGAGACGAACATGAGTGACGAGATTCAAGTCGAAGGCGAAGACCTGCCGCATTTGTTGCTGGTAGACGACGACGCAACCTTCACCCGCGTCATGGCCCGCGCCATGAGCCGCCGTGGCTTTCGGGTCAGCACCGCAGGCTCTGCCGAAGAAGGCCTGACTATCGCTCAGGCCGATCTGCCTGACTTTGCCGCTCTGGACCTGAAGATGGACGGCGATTCGGGCCTGGTGCTGCTGCCCAAGTTGCTCGAACTCGACCCGGAAATGCGCGTGGTGATCCTCACCGGTTACTCGAGCATTGCCACCGCCGTCGAGGCGATCAAGCGCGGCGCCTGTAACTACCTGTGCAAACCGGCGGACGCCGACGACGTGTTGGCGGCGCTGCTTTCCGAGCACGCCGACCTCGACACCCTGGTGCCGGAAAACCCGATGTCGGTGGACCGCCTGCAATGGGAACACATCCAGCGCGTGCTGACCGAACACGAAGGCAACATCTCCGCGACTGCCCGCGCCTTGGGCATGCACCGGCGCACTCTGCAGCGCAAACTGCAGAAGCGTCCCGTTCGCCGTTGAGCTGATGTTGTTTGAGGGAAAGGCTAAAAAGCGACACTCGATTGAGTGTCGCTTTTTAGCCTCATAAAGCTTTACGGCAAGATACGGACTTTCAACGTATGAGAGGGGGTTTCATTTCCCTGATCTATCACGTAGTACTGGAATTCGATTTCTCTATGTAAGTGTGGCTTCAAGTATTCTTCTACGGACATCTGGGCACTCGTGTGAGCAGAGGGGTGCACAGGAGAGGATTTCCAGTTAGCCGGAGGGTCAGCTTTTAGAATCGTGGCTTTGAATATAACGTCGGCACCCACTGGCCATACAGACAGTGGTGTGCTTATTTCTGTTGTTTTGCCTAATTGGCTGACGTAAAACGCTCCTTGTATTGCATTTTTGGCAATCGGGGTTCCGATAGAAGCCTTGGTTTCATTGCTCATTGGAATAACTCCTTTCATTCATTGATTTTCAGCGCGTTGTTACCCTGACACCTCGCAATGGCGGCGCTAGTGGTGTGAGCCGATTAAATGCAATCCGATACATCGCGGCTACTGTCAGATCTGACAGTGCCGACCAGCGGTAGGCGACCCACCGAAGGGAAGCGTGCGCTACCACCCGGCACTGCCACGATCGGGTTCGTCACTGAACCGGTGCTGAACAATTGTTGTCACACAGCGTTACAATCACCGCCGATCATCTATGATCGGTTCGTGCCTGTTCTTTTCTTTATCGAGTCTGAACCATGAATCAGAACGCTGAATATTCCGCGGTCAACGACGCTGTGCGCGGGCAGTTTTTTCGCCGTGTCTGGCAACTCACCTCGCCTTATTGGCGTAGTGAGGAAAAGGGCAAGGCCTGGGTGTTGCTGATCGCAGTGATAGGGCTGTCGTTGTTCAGCGTTGGTATTTCGGTCTGGATGAACAATTGGTACAAAGACTTCTATAACGCTTTGCAACAGAAAGACGGGACCGCGTTCTGGAGCCTGATCCTGTATTTCTGCGGGATTGCTGCGGTGGCCATTTTGGGGGCTGTGTATCGTCTTTACCTGACTCAGATGCTGACCATCAGTTGGCGGCGCTGGTTGACCGAGCAGCACTTCAATCGTTGGCTCGATCACAAGAACTATTATCAGATGGAGTCTGGCGGGCATACCGATAACCCGGACCAGCGACTGAGCGAAGACCTCAAAAACTTCACTAGCGATACCTTGGGCTTGACGTTGGGGTTGTTTCGGACGGTGGTCAGTCTGGTGTCCTTTTCGATCATTCTCTGGGGGGTGTCGGGCAGTCTCGAAGTATTCGGTATCAACATTCCCGGCTACATGTTTTGGTGTGCCTTCCTGTATGCAGCGATCGGCAGTTGGTTGACCCGAGTGATCGGTAGCAGTTTGATCCCGCTAAACAATCAACAACAACGTTTCGAAGCCGACATGCGTTTTTCTTTGGTCCGGGTGCGCGAGAATGCTGAAAGCATTGCCTTGTATGACGGCGAGAATAATGAAAACCAACGCTTGAGCGCACGCTTCGGCAAGGTATGGACCAACTACTGGGCGCTGATGCGGGTGACGAAACGCCTGACGTTCTTTACTGCCGGGTACTCGCAGATCGCGATTGTGTTCCCCTTTATGGTCGCGGCGCCGCGTTATTTCGCCGACAAGATCCAGTTGGGCGAGCTGATGCAAATCAACTCTGCATTCAGCAATGTGCAGGAAAACTTCAGTTGGTTTATCGATGCCTACGCGTCCATCGCAGTCTGGAAAGCCACTTGTGACCGTTTGGTGAGCTTCCGTCAGGCCATGCTCGACAATGAAAGTCGTGCTCCGGCAATTGATGTGCAGAGCCACGGTGATACGCTGGCGGTGCATAATCTGAGTCTGAACCTGGCCGACGGTCGTCATTTGCTGACCAACGCCAACATGACCGTGGAGCAAGGCGACCGGCTGATGCTCAGTGGTCGTTCCGGCAGTGGCAAAAGTACTTTGCTGCGGGCGATGGGCGGGCTCTGGCCAGCGGGGCACGGCAATATTCGAGTGCCGGCTGCGCGCTATCTGTTCCTGCCGCAAAAGCCGTATCTGCCGATTGGCAGCCTGTGTGAAGCCCTGAGTTATCCACTGTCCGGCGACACCTACCCGCACGAGCGCTATGTGCAGGTGCTGGAAACCTGCCGCTTGCCGCACCTGGTGTCACGTCTCGACGAAGCCAATCACTGGCAGCGTCTGCTGTCACCGGGTGAGCAGCAACGTCTGGCGTTTGCCCGTGCGCTGCTCTACGCGCCGCAATGGCTGTACATGGACGAAGCGACTTCGGCGATGGACGAAGAAGATGAGGCGTCGCTGTATCAGGCGCTGATCGATCACTTGCCGGGCTTGAGCATCGTCAGCGTCGGCCATCGCAGCAGCCTGAAACGCTTCCATCCACGGCATGTGCGTATCGACAACGGGCATCTGCTGGAGCAGACAGTCACCGCCTAGCACTACCCTTGTAGGAGCTGCCGCAGGCTGCGATCTTTTGTCTTTAAAAGATCAGATCAAAAGATCGCAGCCTGCGGCAGCTCCTACGTCGGGGGGTGTAGCTTGACAGTGATCGTACAACCGGCCTGCGCTATGATGCGTTCTCAACCGTTTGCTTGAGATAGACGTTCACCATGGAAAACCCGATCGACGCCCCTCGTCTTCCCCGCAAGCGCCGCAGCCTCGCGCAGGAACTGGTGACGGTGCTGTCCGAACAGATTCGCGACGGCATGCTCAAGCGTGGCGACAAGTTGCCCACCGAGTCGGCGATCATGGAAGCCCATGGCGTCAGCCGCACCGTGGTGCGCGAAGCGATCTCGCGTTTGCAGGCGGCAGGACAGGTTGAAACCCGTCACGGCATCGGCACGTTTGTGCTCGACACGCCGAGCCCGAGCGGCTTTCGCATCGATCCGGCCACCGTGGTGACCCTGCGTGATGTGCTGGCGATTCTGGAACTGCGCATCAGCCTGGAAGTGGAGTCCGCAGGCCTTGCCGCACAACGTCGCAGCCCCGAGCAACTGGCCTTGATGCGCGCGGCACTGGATGCCTTGAACGAAAGCGCAGCCCACGCAGGCGATGCGGTGGCGTCGGACTTCCAGTTCCATCTGCAGATTGCCCTGGCCACCGGCAACCGCTACTTCACCGACATCATGACCCACCTGGGCACCAGCATCATTCCTCGTACCCGGCTCAATTCCGCACGCCTGGCCCATGACGATCAGCAGCATTACATGAGTCGTCTGGCCCGCGAGCACGAAGAAATCTATGAGGCGATTGCCCGCCAGGATTCGGACGCAGCCCGCGCAGCCATGCGCCTGCACCTGACCAACAGCCGAGAACGGCTGCGCCATGCCCATGAAGAGGCAGAGGCGCAGCGCGGGTAGGTTTTGGAGGTCCAGGCGCAAGAAATTTTTCGCCTGGCAGACTGCTTTCGCGAGCAAGCCCGCTCCCACATTTGATCTTTGTCGTACACAGAATTTGAGTACAACGTCGATCTAGTGTGGGAGCGGGCTTGCTCGCGAAAGGGCCGGCAGCTATCTCGCAGTAACCTCAGGCATTCCTCAGGATCGAGCGATCCACCCTCACCGCCAGTTGCCCGGCTCCGGGCTTGGCGTTAAACGCTGCATTCCCCTTGTCATCCACAGTCGCCTGAGCAACCGGCACACCATTGGAAAGCAATTCCAGCGGCGCGCCGTTAAGGGATTGGCCCGAGGCCAGTTCGAGTTTCAGGTTGATGGTCATCAGTGATTTCCTTATCAGGCGTTACGGTCAATGAAGGTAGTGGCTTGGGCGTCGATCGAGCCGATCAGCTCGGGTGAGCCGCCACAGAACTGGCGGAAGATGTTGCGTGAAGCGCCGTTGCCCGGCACGTTCAGCGTCGGCTGGAAGCGTTCGCTCAGTTCGGTGTAAGCCGACCAGGGGCCGATGTAAGACTCGTTCAAACCGTTGGTGTAGCTGAAGGCGTAACGTACGGCGTTGCCTGGCAACCAGTTGGGTTCGCCGGGCGTTTGGCTCTGCCAGCCATCGGCCTGGATCGTCGGTGCTGCGGCGGGGGATTCCAGATAGCCGGCCGGTTTGTTCGGTGTGTGGTCCTTGAGCAGCAGGTAGGTGCTCCAGCCCCACCAGTTGTCGATCCGGTTGCTGTCGTTGAGATTGTTGACGTCGCTGCGGCGCAACACCTTGTTGCCGTCCAGAACAAATAACCCGGCGAAGTTACCCACCGGTTTTTTCACGGCGTTGAGGTCTGGCAGGTACTTCAGCGCAACGTAGCTGGAAGGCGTGGGCAGTGAACCGCTGAGGAAGGTTTCGAAGACTTCATCGGCCGAGCGCTGGACCGCGAGTTTGACCTGCTTGCGGTTGGCGCTATCGACCGAGTCGAAGTAGCGTTTGTCGCCGTAGGCATGCCACTGATCGCCGTTGGCGTTGTTCACGTTGAGGCCGTATTTGCTGTCTTCGTCGTGCATGAAACGGGTGATCAGCGAACCCAGGTCACTCGGCGTCACCACCGCCGCCAGTTGTTTACGCGGGATCCGTAGATGCCCGGCAGAGAACAGGTCGGTCAGGTAGTGATCGGCAAAAGCGTTCATTGCGTAGGCCAGCTCCAGCTGCTTGTCATCGCCACTGTTGCGTGCCAGAACGGCCTGTTGCAGGGCGGCGGTGTGCCCGGCGATGTACGCCAGCAACGCCCATTCGCCAAAGTGGTCGGCATTGTTTGCCGCCAGTTTCAGATAGCGCCCCAAGGGAAACAGTGCCGAGACAAAACTGCCACCGCCGGTGATCTTGTTCCACTCTTCGGACAACGTATCACCTAGGGCGTCGTAGACCTCATGAGGTTGTTTGCCGTCTCTGATCGCCTGATTGGCTGCGCTGATTTCCTTCTGCATTACGCCGAGAATCAACCCGGCTTCTGCTCGCGACGCTGGCAGCACGGCCAGCGAGTTGAACGCAGCGCTAAAACGCTGAATCCGATCAACCGGAGTCGCGCCATCGCAAATTGGCTGGTCGGGAATACCGTAGAAATCACCGCCTAACGAAACGATTTGGCCATAGGTCAACGCCAGGCCGTTGGGTAGGTGCAATGGCACTTGCCAGGCCGCAATTGCCGGTGCGTCCTTGACGAAGCGCAGCAGGGTGACATCGCCGATGGCGGTGTGTTCGCCGCCTTCGAAACGCAGTGAAGGTTGGGTTTTCAGTGGCTTTCCGGGCACGCCAGTAGTGTGATGTTTGAGGCGATGATGACTGTGAGTGATCAGCGTCAGGTGATCACTGTCACCGGAAAGGGCCACACCATGTTCTGTAAATAGTTGGTCCAGATCGGCAATGATCCGACCGTCGTGTTTGAGGTTTTCCTGCGATTGGGTGTGTAGACCTGACATTTCTAGCTCCTTGATATGTCGTAGGATGTATCTCGATTTGCTGTATGTATATACAGCTATTTTCGATAATAGCTGGAAACTTTCCTACGTCAAGGAACTGATTTTTCCGATTCGGGTTTTCCATCCGGCGATGAAATGCAGTTGACGGTTGTATTTTAAGTTGTACGATGACTTACAACTTCGGCCAAGGCTGAACGGGTTTTCTCATCACAACGTGCGTCCCAGGGTGTTCGAATAATGAATCCACAAGAACTGAAGTCCATCCTCTCCTCCGGCTTGCTGTCCTTCCCGGTCACCGATTTCAATGCTCAGGGCGATTTCCATCGTGCGGGCTACATCAAACGTCTCGAATGGCTGGCTCCGTATGGCGCTTCGGCCTTGTTCGCCGCAGGTGGTACCGGTGAGTTCTTCTCCCTGGCGGCCAGCGAATATTCGGAGATCATCAAGACGGCGGTCGACACTTGCGCCAGCAGCGTGCCGATCCTGGCCGGTGTCGGCGGCTCTACGCGTCAGGCCATCGAGTACGCTCAAGAGGCCGAGCGCCTGGGCGCCAAAGGTCTGTTGCTGCTGCCGCATTACCTGACCGAAGCCAGCCAGGACGGTGTTGCCGCCCACGTTGAAGCGGTGTGCAAATCGGTGAAAATCGGCGTGGTGGTTTACAACCGCAACGTCTGCCGCCTGACCGCGCCGCTGCTGGAACGCCTGGCCGAGCGTTGCCCGAACCTGATCGGCTACAAGGATGGCCTGGGCGATATCGAGTTGATGGTGTCGATCCGTCGCCGCCTCGGTGATCGCTTCAGCTACCTCGGTGGCCTGCCAACCGCAGAGGTTTACGCCGCTGCCTACAAGGCGTTGGGCGTACCGGTTTATTCCTCGGCGGTGTTCAACTTCATCCCGAAAACCGCGATGGATTTCTACCACGCCATTGCCCGCGACGATCACGCCACCGTCGGCAAGATCATCGACGACTTCTTCTTGCCGTACCTGGATATCCGCAACCGCAAGGCCGGTTATGCGGTGAGCATCGTCAAGGCCGGGGCAAAAATCGCCGGCTACGACGCGGGTCCTGTACGCGCCCCGCTGACCGATCTGCTGCCGGACGAGTACGAAGCGCTGGCCGCGCTGATCGACAAGCAAGGTGCGCAATAACCCGCTGAATCAACTAGGGCCGCTGAGCATTCGGCGGCTTTTTGTGTAAGGACTTCTGTTAAGGGGAAAGTGCTGTGGCAGACGTAAAACGATTCGACAACTTCATCGGCGGCCAATGGGTCGCGGGTGCCGACTACTCGACCAACATCAACCCGTCCGAGTTGTCCGATGTCATTGGCGAATACGCCAAGGCTGACCTGGCCCAGGTGAACGCCGCCATCGACGCCGCTCGTGCTGCATTCCCGGCCTGGTCGACCTCAGGTATTCAGGCACGCAGCGATGCACTGGATAAAGTCGGCAGCGAAATCCTCGTCCGTCGCGAAGAGCTCGGCATCTTGCTGGCACGGGAGGAGGGCAAGACCCTGCCCGAAGCCATCGGCGAAGTGTCCCGCGCCGGCAACATCTTCAAGTTCTTCGCTGGTGAATGCCTGCGACTGTCCGGCGATTACCTGCCGTCGGTGCGTCCGGGCGTCAACGTTGAAGTCACCCGCGAAGCTCTTGGCGTGGTGGGATTGATCACTCCGTGGAACTTCCCGATTGCCATTCCCGCGTGGAAGATCGCCCCGGCCCTGGCCTACGGCAACTGCGTAGTGCTCAAACCGGCGGAACTGGTGCCCGGTTGCGCCTGGGCATTGGCCGAGATCATCTCCCGCGCCGGTTTCCCGGCCGGTGTGTTCAACCTGGTAATGGGCAGCGGTCGAGTGATCGGCGACGCCATGGTCAATAGCCCGAAAGTTGATGGCATCAGCTTCACCGGCTCGGTTGGCGTGGGTCGGCAGATCGCGGTCAACTGTGTCTCGCGTCAGGCCAAGGTGCAGTTGGAAATGGGTGGCAAGAACCCGCAGATCATTCTCGACGACGCCGACCTCAAGCAAGCGGTCGAGCTGTCGGTGCAGAGTGCGTTTTATTCCACCGGTCAGCGTTGCACGGCCTCGAGTCGTTTGATCGTCACCGCCGGGATTCACGATAAATTCGTTGAGGCCATGGCTGAGCGGATGAAGTCGATCAAGGTCGGGCATGCCTTGAGAACCGGTACCGACATCGGTCCGGTGGTTTCCCAGGCACAACTGGAACAGGACTTGAAGTACATCGATATCGGGCAGTCCGAAGGTGCACGACTGGTCAGCGGCGGTGGCTTGGTGACCTGCGACACCGAAGGCTATTACCTCGCGCCAACGCTGTTTGCCGACAGTGATGCTGCGATGCGTATCAGCCGCGAAGAGATCTTCGGCCCAGTGGCGAACATCGTTCGGGTGGCCGATTACGACGCGGCGCTGGCCATGGCCAACGACACCGAATTCGGTTTGTCGGCGGGCATCGCCACCACGTCGTTGAAGTATGCCAACCACTTCAAGCGCCACTCCCAGGCCGGGATGGTGATGGTCAATCTGCCGACCGCCGGTGTCGATTACCACGTGCCCTTTGGCGGGCGAAAAGGTTCATCCTATGGATCGCGGGAGCAAGGTCGCTACGCGCAGGAGTTCTACACCGTTGTAAAAACTGCCTACATCGGTTCGTAACACGCAACACCGCGGTATCCGGTTTTGCCGGATACCGCAAACCGACGTAGGAGCTGCCGCAGGCTGCGATCTTTTGATCTTCAGCGTCCTCAAGGACGCCAGGAATCAAGATCAAAAGATCGCAGCCTGCGGCAGCTCCTACGCGGATATAAAAGATTCACCCGCGCATAAAAATAATCAGTGGGAGTACATCTACATGCAAGCGACCAAGCCGACCCACGTCCGCTATTTAATCCTGCTCATGCTGTTTCTGGTGACCACGATCAACTACGCCGACCGTGCCACCATCGCCATTGCGGGCTCCAGCCTGCAAAAAGACCTCGGCATCGACGCGGTCACTCTCGGCTACATCTTCTCTGCATTCGGTTGGGCCTACGTGGCCGGTCAGATCCCCGGCGGCTGGCTGCTGGACCGGTTCGGTTCGAAAAAAGTCTATGCCCTGAGCATCTTCACCTGGTCGCTGTTCACCGTGCTGCAAGGCTATGTCGGTGCTTTCGGTGTCTCCACCGCCATCGTCGCGCTGTTCATGCTGCGCTTTCTGGTGGGCCTGGCCGAAGCGCCGTCCTTTCCCGGTAACGCACGTATTGTTGCGGCCTGGTTTCCGACGGCTGAACGCGGCACCGCCTCGGCGATCTTCAACTCGGCGCAGTACTTCGCCACGGTGCTGTTTGCACCGCTGATGGGCTGGATCGTCTACACCTTTGGCTGGCAGCACGTGTTTATGGTGATGGGCGGGATCGGCATCGTGTTTTCGCTGGTCTGGCTGAAAGTTATCCACAGCCCGCGTCAGCATCCGATGATCAACGACGCCGAGTTCAAGCACATCGCCGACAACGGCGGTCTGGTCGACATGGATCAGGATCAAGGCAAACGCGCCGACGGGCCGAAGTGGGATTACGTGCGCCAACTGCTGAGTAACCGCATGATGCTCGGCGTGTACCTGGGTCAGTACTGCATCAATGGCATCACCTATTTCTTCCTGACCTGGTTCCCGGTGTATCTGGTGCAGGAACGCGGCATGACCATTCTCAAGGCCGGTTTCATCGCTTCGTTGCCGGCGATCTGCGGGTTTATCGGTGGGGTGCTGGGCGGGATTATTTCCGACTACCTGCTGCGCAAGGGCCATTCGCTGACCTTCGCTCGCAAGGCGCCGATCATCGGCGGCCTGTTGCTGTCGACCAGCATCGTGGCTTGTAACTACGTGGACATTGAATGGATAGTTGTGGGCTTTATGGCCCTGGCGTTCTTCGGTAAAGGCGTGGGCGCATTGGGTTGGGCGGTGGTTTCCGACACCTCGCCAAAACAGATCGCGGGCTTGAGTGGCGGGCTGTTCAACATGTTCGGCAACATCGCCTCAATCACCACACCGATCGTGATTGGCTACATCATCAGTTCCACTGGTTCGTTCAAATGGGCGCTGGTGTTTGTCGGCTGCAACGCGCTGGTCGCGGTGTTCAGCTACCTGGTCATCGTCGGGCCGATCAAACGCGTGGTACTCAAAGAGCCACCGAGCAAAAGCCCTGAACTGAACAAAATGTCTCAAGCGCATTCCTGAGGAGCGGCGTCATGCAGTTGATTGAACATTCCGACTCGCCGCGCTACATCCGGCTGCACGAGCGCGATAACGTGGTGATCGTGGTCAATGACCAGGGCGTACCGGCCGGCACTGAGTTCCCGGACGGCTTGGTGACCGTGGAGTTCGTGCCGCAAAGCCACAAGGTGACGCTGGAAGATATTCCCGAAGGCGGCCAGGTGATTCGTTACGGTCAGACCATCGGTTACGCCTTGCAGCCGATCCCGCGGGGTAGCTGGGTCAAGGAAGATCAACTGCGCATGCCCACCGCGCCACCGCTGGACAGCCTGCCGCTGTCCACCGAGGTGCCGGCCGCACAAGCGCCGCTGGAAGGTTTCACCTTCGAGGGCTATCGCAACGCCGATGGCACTGTCGGCACGCGCAATATTCTGGGGATTACCACCACGGTGCAATGCGTCACGGGTGTGCTCGACCATGCGGTCAAGCGCATCAAGGACGAGTTGTTGCCCAAGTATCCGCACGTCGATGACGTGATTGCGCTGACCCACAGCTACGGTTGTGGGGTGGCGATTACCGCCACCGACGCCTACATCCCGATTCGCACTGTGCGCAACCTGGCGCGTAACCCGAACCTGGGCGGCGAAGCGTTGGTAATCAGTCTGGGCTGCGAGAAGTTGCAGGCCGGGCAGGTGATGCACGAGAACGACAGTTCGGTGGACCTCAGCGAGCCGTGGTTGTATCGCTTGCAGGATTCCAGTCACGGTTTCAGCGAGATGATCGAACAAATCATGGCGCTGGCCGAAACCCGCCTGAAGAAACTCGACCAGCGCCGCCGCGAAACCGTGCCGGCGTCCGAGTTGATCCTCGGCATGCAGTGCGGTGGCAGTGATGCGTTTTCCGGAATTACCGCCAACCCGGCCTTGGGTTATGCCTCGGACTTGCTGCTCCGGGCCGGTGCGACGGTGATGTTTTCCGAAGTCACTGAAGTGCGCGACGCGATCTACTTGCTGACTTCGCGGGCAGAAACCAAAGAAGTCGCGCAGGAACTGGTGCGTGAAATGGACTGGTATGACCGTTACCTGGCCAAGGGTGAAGCGGATCGCAGTGCCAACACCACGCCGGGTAACAAGAAGGGCGGGTTGTCGAACATTGTCGAGAAGTCTCTGGGCTCGATCGTCAAATCCGGTAACAGCGCGATCAATGGCGTGCTCGGCCCTGGCGAACGGTTCAAGCGCAAAGGGCTGATTTTCTGCGCTACGCCGGCCAGTGATTTTGTCTGCGGCACCTTGCAACTGGCGGCCGGGATGAACCTGCACGTGTTCACCACCGGACGCGGCACGCCCTATGGTCTGGCGATGGCGCCGGTGGTCAAGGTCTCGACCCGCACCGAACTGGCGCAACGTTGGCCGGATCTGATAGACATCGATGCCGGACGGATTGCCACGGGGCGCGCGTCCATCGAGGAGCTGGGCTGGGAGTTGTTCCACTTCTATCTGGATGTGGCCAGCGGCAAGAAACAGACCTGGGCGGAGCAGCACAAGCTGCACAACGACATTACCTTGTTCAATCCAGCGCCCATCACCTGAGACCGCGTTATCGTTCTTCGCGAGCAAGCCCGCTCCCACAAGGATGGCGCTGAACCTGTGGGAGCGGGCTTGCTCGCGAAGGCGGTCGACCAGACGAACGCGTCCTTGCTGGCTTATCATTAGCCCCCTAACGACGCCCCTCAAGGTTCACCCGGCATGCTGGCAATCTTTCTCGAAACGCTGACCATCACCGCGCCAGTCTTTGCCATGCTGTTTATGGGCGTCCTGCTCAAGCGCATCAACTGGATCAACGACGACTTTATCCACACCGCCTCGGCCCTGGTGTTCAACGTCACCATGCCGGCGTTGCTGTTTCTCGGGATAGTGCACGCCGACCTGCACGCGGCATTAAAACCGGCGCTGCTGATCTATTTTTCGCTGGCGACGCTGGTGTGTTTCGCCATTGCCTGGGGCTGGGCGATCTGGCGTTGTCCGCGAGAGGATCGCGGGATCTACACCCAAGGCGCGTTTCGCGGCAATAACGGGGTGATCGGCCTGGCGCTGGCGGCGAGCATGTACGGCGCTTACGGGATTTCCCTCGGGGCGATTCTCGCCGCGCTGGTGATCCTGTTTTACAACACGCTGTCGACCATCGTGCTGGCGGTGTACAGCCCGGTGATCAAGTCCGATCTGTGGAGCATCTGCAAAAGCGTGCTCAGCAATCCGCTGATCATCAGCGTGATTTCTGCGGCGCCGTTCGCCTATTTTCAGATCGGCTTGCCCGGCTGGCTGGAGACGTCTGGCAGCTACCTGGCGCAGATGACCTTGCCGCTGGCGTTGATCTGTATTGGTGGCACGCTGTCGCTGGCGGCGTTGCGCAAGAGCGGTGATCTGGCGTTGAGTTCAAGCCTGGTGAAGATGATCGGCTTGCCGATCCTGGCCACGCTCGGTGCCTGGCTCTGGGGTTTTCGCGGGGCGGAGTTGGGGATTCTATTTCTGTACTTCGGCAGCCCGACCGCCGCCGCCAGTTTTGTCATGGCCCGGGCGGCCAATGGCAACCATGAACTGGCGGCGGCGATCATCGTCATCACCACGTTGATGGCGGCGGTGACCACCAACCTCGGGATCTTTGTGTTGCAGTGGGGCGGGTGGATCTAGGCTTGGGATTTGTAGTGTGCTTCAGGGCCAATCGCGAGCAAGCTCGCTCCCACATTTGATCTGTGTGGAACACAAAATCTGTGTACACCAAAATCCACTGTGGGAGCGAGCTTGCTCGCGATAGCTATCTAACTGTCACCACTCATTCCGGCTTTTGGTAGCTATCGATCACTTCCTGCGCCGCGCGAAACGCTTCCATCACCGCTGGCACGCCGGCGTAGACCGCGCAGTGCATCAGCGTTTCGCGGATCTCGTCCACGGTGCAGCCGTTGTTCAGCGCGCCACGCACGTGGCCTTTGAGTTCTTGCGGGCACTTGAGCGAGGTCAGGGCCGCGAGAGTGATCAGGCTGCGGGTTTTCAGTGCAAGACCGTCACGGTTCCACACCGCACCCCAGGCGTGTTCATTGACGAACTCCTGAAACGGTCGGGTCAGCTCGGTGGCATTGCCCATGGAACGGTCGACGAAGGCGTCGCCCATGACCTGGCGGCGCACTTCAATGCCGGTCGGTTTGCTGGAAACGGGTTTGTCGGTCATGGCAATTCCCTCTTGTTGTGTTGGCGGCGCCAGGCGCGCAGTGACGTGAACAGCAAAAACGCCACCAGTGCCGGCAGGACGAAAAACAGCATCAGGTGTTCCAGCTTGCCAGCCAGCGGCATGCCCGTGGTAAACGACACGACGTGCAGCCCGTAAGCCAGGTACAAGGCCAGAAACAGCAGGCCTTCGGCGCGAGTAATTCGATAGCCTGAATAGAACATCGGCAAACACAGCACGCTGACCGCCAGCAGCACCGGCAAGTCGAAATCCAGTGCGTTGGGCGATACCGACAGCGGTGTCGGCGCGACCAACGCCGTGAAGCCCAGCACACCCAGCAGGTTGAACAGATTACTGCCGATCACGTTACCCACGGCAATGTCGCGCTGACCACGCAAGGCTGCGATCAGCGAGGTCGCCAGTTCCGGCAGCGACGTGCTGACGGCAATGATGGTCAGGCCGATGATCCGCTCTGACAAACCGAAGTCGGTCGCCACCTCGACCGCTGCACTGAGTAGTAGATGCCCGGCAAACACCAGCAAGGCCAGACCGGCGAGCATCAGCAGCGCGCTGCTCAACCACGGCGCGCGGGAATTGCTGTCGCTGTCCGCCTGAGTGCGGTGCGGGTGCACCGAGTGCCGTGACTGACGCAGTAACAACCCGAGGTAAAGCACCAGCGCGACTAGCAGAATCGTGCCGTCGAGCGGTGTCAGTCGTTCATTCCAGGCCAGGGCGAGCACCAGCAGGCTGGCGCCGATCATCACCGGGATGTCCAGGTGCACCAATTGCCGGGAGACCCGCAACGGGATGATCAGCGCCGAGAGTCCGAGGGTGACGAGGATGTTGAAGATGTTACTGCCAATCACGCTACCGACTGCGATGTCGGTGTTTTGCATGAGGGTCGCTTGCAGGCTCACCGCCATTTGCGGCGCGCTACTGCCGAGGGCCACAACGGTCAGACCGATGATCAGCGGGCGTACCTTCAAGTGTGCGGCCAGGCGCACGGCGGCACGGACCAGCAGCTCGGCGCCAGCGATCAGCAGTACCAGGCCACTGAGCAGTTGAAGCACGCTGAGCAGTGGCAAGTCGGCAAGTCCGAAAATGATCGGTGCTCCGTCTGTCAGTTGTCGAGGGATTGCACGCGAACCCGTGCGGTGCCGCTACCCAGCATGCCCAGCCGCGCGGCCGCCTCGTGAGACAGGTCGATCAAACGCCCACGGGTGTGCGGTCCGCGATCGTTGATACGGACCACGCAGGATTTGTCGTTGTTCAGATTAGTGACCTTCACCCGCGTGCCGAAGGGCAACTGACGATGGGCGGCGGTCAGGGAATTCTGGTTGAAACGCTCGCCACTGGCGGTGCGTTTACCTTGGTGTTTGGCGCCGTAGTATGAGGCCACGCCGGTCTTGTCGTAGCCGTGTGAATCGATGACATCCGTGCTGGCACAACCGGCCAGCAGAGAGAGCAGGGCGCACGCGCCAAGCAAACGCTTCATTGGAAGAGCTCCCATAAAAAAGTGGCGAGGGAGCTTGCTCCCGCTCGGTCGTAAAGAGACCGCCATACCGGCAAGTGCGTTCCTCCTGAAAGGGCGTTTTTGCAGGTCATGGGTCTGTTTTCAGACCAGCGGGAGCAAGCTCCCTCGCCACAGGGAATGGAGCCAGTTTTCAGTGCTGGCTCCATTCCGGTCAGCCTTCGAGCTTGCTTTTCAGCAGTTCGTTGACTTGTTGCGGGTTGGCTTTGCCTTTGGAGGCTTTCATCGCCTGGCCGACGAAGAAACCGAACATCTTGCCGCGTTTGGCTTCGTCTGCCGCGCGGTACTGTTCAACCTGTTCGGCGTTGGCCGCGAGCATTTCATCGAGTACGGCAGAGATCGCGCCGCTGTCGGTGACTTGCTTCAAGCCGCGCTTTTCGATGATTTCGTCCGCGCTGCCTTCGCCGCTGGCCATGGCTTCGAACACGGTCTTGGCGATTTTGCCGGAGATGGTGTTGTCCTTGATGCGCAGCAACATGCCGCCCAACTGCTCGGCCGAGACCGGTGCTTCGTCGATTTCCAGGCCTTGCTTGTTCAACAGGCTACCCAGCTCAACCATGACCCAGTTGGCCGCCAGTTTGGCGTCACCGGCGATGCTCACGACTTTTTCGAAGTAATCCGCTTGCTCACGGCTCGACGCCAATACGCTGGCATCGTAGACCGACAAACCGAACTGCTCCTGGAAACGCTCGCGTTTTTGCGGCGGCAGTTCCGGCAGCGTGGCGCGCACGTCATTGAGGAACGAGTCCTCGATGACCACCGGCAACAGGTCCGGATCGGGGAAGTAACGGTAGTCGTTGGCTTCCTCTTTGCTGCGCATGGCGCGGGTTTCGTCTTTGTTCGGGTCGTACAGGCGAGTCTGCTGGATCACCTTGCCGCCGTCTTCGATCAGTTCGATCTGACGACGCACTTCGGTGTTGATCGCCTTTTCGATAAAACGGAACGAGTTGACGTTCTTGATCTCGCAGCGCGTGCCGAACTCAACCTGGCCCTTTGGACGGATCGACACGTTGCAGTCGCAACGCAGCGAACCTTCGGCCATGTTGCCGTCGCAGATGCCGAGGTAACGCACCAGCGCGTGGATCGACTTGACGTAGGCCACGGCTTCCTTGGCGCTGCGCATGTCCGGCTCGGAAACGATTTCCAGCAGCGGCGTACCGGCACGGTTCAGGTCGATGCCGGTGGCACCGTTGAATTCTTCGTGCAGGCTTTTACCGGCGTCTTCTTCCAGGTGCGCGCGGGTGATGCCGACGCGTTTGACCGTGCCGTCTTCCAGCGGGATGTCCAGGTGGCCCTTGCCGACGATCGGCAATTCCATCTGGCTGATCTGGTAGCCCTTGGGCAGGTCCGGGTAGAAGTAGTTCTTGCGGGCGAACACGTTGTGCTGACCGATCTCGGCGTCAATCGCCAGGCCGAACATCACCGCCATGCGCACCGCTTCCTGGTTCAGCACGGGCAGAACGCCGGGCATGCCCAGGTCTACCAGGCTGGCCTGGGTATTTGGCTCAGAGCCAAACGTAGTGGCGCTACCGGAGAAAATTTTCGATTGGGTGGCGAGCTGGGTATGAATCTCCAGCCCGATCACGACTTCCCATTGCATATATTTCTCCTCAGAAGCCTGTCGGGGTGCGGGTGTGCCAGTCAGTGTGTAACTGATACTGGTGCGCAACGTTGAGCAAGCGGCCTTCCTGGAAATACGGGGCGAGCAATTGCACGCCGACCGGCAGACCTTCGACGAAGCCGGCTGGCATCGACAAGCCCGGCAGGCCCGCCAGGTTGGCGGTGATGGTGTAGACGTCTTCCAGGTACGCAGCGATCGGGTCGCTGTTCTTGGCGCCGAGTTTCCAGGCCGGGTTCGGCGTGGTTGGGCCGAGGATGATGTCGACCTCATTAAAGGCAGCCATGAAGTCGTTTTTGATCAGGCGACGGATCTTTTGCGCCTTCAGGTAGTAGGCGTCGTAGTAACCGGCCGACAGCGCGTAGGCACCGACCATGATCCGGCGCTGTACTTCCGGGCCGAAACCTTCGCCGCGCGAACGCTTGTACAGGTCGGTCAGGTCTTTCGGGTCTTCGCAGCGATAGCCGAAACGCACGCCGTCGAAACGCGACAGGTTGGAGGAGGCTTCAGCCGGAGCGATCACGTAGTACGCAGGAATTGCGTGCTGCATGTTCGGCAGGCTGATTTCCTTGACCACCGCGCCGAGCTTTTCCAGCTCCTTGACGCTGTTGTGGATCAGTTCGGCGATGCGTGGGTCGAGACCTGCGCTGAAGTATTCCTTCGGCACGCCAATGCGCAGGCCTTTCAGCGAGCCGTTGAGGCTGGCGCTGTAATCCGGCACGGGTTCGTCGATGCTGGTGGAATCTTGCGGGTCGAAACCGGCCATGCCTTGCAGCAGGATCGCGCAGTCTTCGGCGGTACGCGCCAACGGGCCGCCCTGATCGAGGCTGGAGGCGTAAGCGATCATGCCCCAGCGCGAAACACGACCGTACGTCGGTTTCAGGCCGGTGAGGTTGGTCAGTGCTGCCGGCTGTCGGATCGAGCCGCCGGTGTCGGTGCCAGTCGCCGCAGGTAACAGACGAGCGGCAACCGCCGCCGCCGAACCGCCGGACGAACCGCCGGGTACGTGCTCCAGATTCCACGGGTTTTTCACCGCGCCGTAGTAGCTCGACTCGTTGGCCGAACCCATGGCGAATTCGTCCATGTTGGTCTTGCCCAGGGTCACGGCCCCGGCAGCGGCCAGCTTGGCGACCACGGTGGCGTCATACGGCGCCTTGAAGTTGTCGAGCATCTTCGAGCCGCAGCTGGTGCGAATGCCCAAGGTACAGAACAGGTCTTTGTGAGCGATCGGCGCACCGAGCAGGGCGCCGCTCTCACCGTTGGCCCGGCGTGCGTCAGCGGCTTTCGCCTGCTGGAGCGCCAGGTCTTCGGTGACGCTGATGAAGCTGTTGAGCTGAGGGTCGAGCTGGGCGATACGCGCCAACAGCACTTTGGTCAGCTCTTCGGAAGAAAACTTTTTGTCGGCGAGTCCGCGGGCGATCTCGGCCAGAGTCAATTGATGCATTGCAGGCTCTTTCCCTTTAGTCGATGACTTTCGGAACCAGATACAGGCCGTTTTCGACCGCTGGTGCGATGGACTGATAGGCCTCGCGGTGATTGGACTCGGTCACGACGTCTGCACGCAGGCGCTGACTGGCTTCCAGTGGGTGGGCCAGCGGCTCGATACCGTCGGTATTGACCGCCTGCATTTCGTCGACCAGCCCGAGAATGCTGTTCAGGGCCGAAGTGATGTGTGGAAGATCGGCATCATTGAGGCCAAGGCTGGCCAGATGAGCGATTTTTTCCACGTCGGAGCGTTCAAGCGCCATGGGATTCTCCAGTGGAAAACAGAACGGACGCTGTCCGTGTGTTAGATTGTCGGAACACTACCGCATTTCTACGGTCATAAGGCCGCGATTGTGGGGGTTGGTGCACAGAAAAGCGGCCAATTTAACATATTGGCGCCTTGCCCAAAATCCCTGTCGTTGTTAGAGTTTGCCGCACTTTTTTACCCACGCGTTGCCAGGGTCCCTTTCCCATGTTCAAGAAACTGCGTGGCATGTTTTCCAGCGATCTTTCCATTGACCTGG
>NZ_JBIUVW010000036.1:0-16753 GCF_044743155.1 Pseudomonas sp. NPDC087697
AGCTGTTGCACTTCGTTTACGGCGTGCTCAAGTCGGGTCAACCCTTTGACCCGAAACTTGCGCTTGCCCGGTGAGGCTCAAGACGGTATCTACAGGTGCGATCTTTTGACCCGCCAATCGGGCAATGACCTTCCCTGCCCCGAAGCCTATAATGCCGGCCTTCAGTTCCCCTTGCCCGCTTTCGGAGCCCGCATGACCCAGGATCAACTCAAACAGGCAGTGGCTCAGGCCGCCGTCGACTTCATCCTTCCAAAACTCGACGACAAGAGCATCGTCGGGGTCGGCACCGGCTCCACCGCCAACTGTTTCATCGATGCACTGGCCCTGCACAAGGGTGCGTTCGACGGTGCGGTTGCCAGCTCCGAAGCCACCGCCGCGCGCCTCAAGGGCCACGGCATTCCGGTGTATGAGCTCAACACCGTCAGCGACCTGGAGTTCTACGTCGACGGCGCCGATGAAAGCGACGAACACCTGAACCTGATCAAGGGTGGCGGCGCCGCCCTGACCCGCGAGAAGATCGTTGCGGCCGTGGCCAAGACTTTCATCTGCATCGCCGACGCCAGCAAACTGGTACCGGTCCTGGGCGCGTTCCCGTTGCCGGTCGAAGTGATCCCTATGGCCCGCAGCCACGTGGCCCGCGAACTGGTGAAACTGGGCGGCGACCCGGTTTACCGCGAAGGCGTGTTGACCGACAACGGCAACATCATCCTCGACGTATTCAACATGCAGATCACCAACCCGGTCGAGCTCGAGACCCGGATCAACGCTATCGTCGGCGTGGTCACCAACGGCCTGTTCGCCGCCCGTCCGGCAGACTTGTTGCTGCTGGGCACGAGCGAAGGCGTGAAAACCCTGCGCGCCGAGTAAGGCGAACACGGATTTGTGGTTGGCACTATCCCCTGTGGGAGCGAGCTTGCTCGCGATAGCGGTGTGACAGTCGACATGGATGTTGAATGTTATGACCTCATCGCGAGCAAGCTCGCTCCCACATTGGTCTTGCGGTGCCTATCAAGGTTGTGGTGGTTTCTTGAAGACGTAAAACAGGTTGGGCTCGCTGACCAGGTACATCGTGCCGCTGTGGTCCATAGCGATTCCTTCAGCTTGCGGCACCGTCTTGCGCAAACCCTGAAGTCCCTTGTTCAGCGACATCGTGCTTAACGGCCGACCGTCGATATCCAGTTCCAGCACCCGATGCGACTCATCCGACAGTGCCAGTAAATGGCCGCTGCGCTCGTCATATTGCAGGCTCGACAGATCACGCACGAACAGCCCGGCATCGCGCTTGGGGTTGTTGACCACGTGCACCGCATAGAACTTCTCCGGGTTGTAATGCGGGAAGCCCTGCACTTCATAGATCAGCATCGGGTCGCGCTCCTTGGCGACGAACAGCCGCTTGCCCACTGAATCGTAGGCCAGGCCTTCAAAGCCCTTATTGCTGCTCATGTGCACGCCAAGGGTCATTTGCTCGGCATCCGAGGCGTCCAAAAACTCCGCCTCATCTGTCAGATGGACCTTGATCAGGCGCTGTTGATACTCATCGGCGATCACATAGGTGTCGGCGCTGATGAACTCAACGGCTTGCGGGTCGCCAAAGCCGACCAGCGCCACGCGGCGCAGGATTTGCCCGTCGAGGGACAGCTCGATCAGTTCGGGTTTTTTATTGGTGACGGTGAACAGGCTTTTGCGCACCGGATCAAACGTCAGCGCCGAAACGTCAGCGCTCAGCCCATCAATGACCTTCGCCTCGACAACCACCTGGTACTCGTTGAGCGCGATGGACTGAGCGTCGGCCGGGTGCAACCAGGCTTGCAGGTTGAACCCGCCGCGCTCGAACAAACGATAATGTTGCCCAGCCGCGCCCAACGCCACGACTGCGACGAAAAACACGATCAGCACAAAGGGTTTGGGGCGGGCAAGGCGACGCATGCAGGCAAGCTCGAAAACCAAAGAGCAAGGTCAAAAGATCGCAGGCTGCGCCAGCTCCTACGGGGGAACGGCGAAGGCTGCGATCTTTGGTTTAGCGAACGCTGCTCTTGAAGCTGCCGGCGCCCGGCAGTTCCAGCACCAGCTCATCGCCAACGTTCAACGGACCAACGCCTGCCGGAGTGCCGGTCATTATCACGTCACCGGCTTGCAGCGAGAAGCAGCCCGCCATGTGCTGGATCATCGGCACGATCGGGTTGAGCATCGCGCTGCTGTTGCCGTCCTGGCGAACTTCACCGTTGATGGTCAGGCGGATACCGATATCGGTCAGGTCCGCGAAGGTGCTGCTGACCACGAACGGCGCCAGCACGCAGGCACCGTCGAACGACTTGGCGATTTCCCACGGCAGACCTTTGGACTTGAGCTCGGCCTGCTTGTCGCGCAAGGTCAGGTCCAGCCCCGGTGCAAACCCGGAGATCGCGTCCAGCACTTCTTCGCGGCTCGGCCTGGTCGACAATGGCTTGCCGATCAACACCGCGATTTCCGCTTCATAGTGGACCGAACCACGCTCGGCCGGAATCGCAAAACCACCTTCCAGCGGCACCACGCAACTGCCCGGCTTGATGAACAACAGCGGCTCGGTCGGCACCGGGTTATCCAGCTCCTTGGCGTGTTCGGCGTAGTTACGCCCGATGCACACCACTTTCCCGACCGGGAAATGAATACGCGTACCGTCGACATACTGGTGCTGATAGCTCATTACCGACTCCTGCCTTATTGATTCATCAGGTACAACTGCTTCAAACAGCGAAGATCTTGCCCGGGTTCATGATGCCGTTCGGGTCGAACACCGCTTTGACCGCTTTCATGTATTCGATTTCAACCGGCGACCGGCTGTACGTCAGGTAATCGCGTTTGGTCATGCCCACGCCATGCTCGGCGGAGATCGAGCCGTTGTACTTCTCGACGGTTTCGAACACCCACTTGTTGACGGTCGCGCACTTGGCGAAGAACTCGTCCTTGCTGAGGTTTTCCGGCTTGAGGATGTTCAAGTGCAGGTTGCCGTCGCCGATGTGGCCGAACCAGACGATTTCGAAATCCGGGTAGTGTTCGCCGACGATCGCATCGATTTCCTTCAGGAATGCCGGGACTTTCGACACAGTGACCGAGATGTCGTTCTTGTACGGCGTCCAGTGGGAAATGGTCTCGGAGATGTATTCGCGCAGCTTCCAGAGGTTTTGCAGTTGTGATTCGCTCTGACTCATCACGCCATCGAGCACCCAGCCTTCTTCGACGCAGTGTTCGAAGGTTTCCAGCGCATGGTTAGCCACTTCTTCGGTGGTCGCTTCGAATTCCAGCAGCGCATAGAACGGGCAATCGGATTCAAACGGCGCCGGCACATCACCACGCGCCAGGACTTTGGCCAGAGCCTTGTCGGAGAAGAATTCGAATGCGGTCAGATCGAGCTTGCTCTGGAACGCGTGCAGCACCGGCATGATCGAATCGAAGTCGGCAGTGCCGAGGACCATCGCGGTGAGGTTTTTCGGGGCGCGATCAAGGCGCATGGTCGCTTCGACCACGAAACCCAGGGTGCCTTCGGCGCCGATGAACAGTTGGCGGAGGTCGTAACCGGTGGCGTTCTTGATCAGGTCACGGTTCAGTTCCAGCAGGTCGCCCTTGCCGGTCACCACTTTCATGCCAGCAACCCAGTTACGGGTCATGCCGTAGCGAATAACCTTGATCCCGCCGGCATTGGTGCCGATATTGCCGCCAATCTGGCTGGAACCAGCGGAAGCGAAGTCCACCGGGTAGTACAGGCCTTTTTCTTCGGCCACGTTCTGCAAGTGCTCGGTGACCACGCCCGGCTGGCAGACCGCAGTACGGTCGGTCAGGTTCACGTCGAGGATCTGGTTCATATAGTCGAAGGAAACCACCACTTCGCCATTGGCCGCCACGGCAGCCGCGGACAGCCCGGTGCGTCCGCCGGACGGCACCAGCGCAATCTTGTGCTCATTCGCCCAACGGACGATGGCCTGGACCTGCTCGGTGGTCTTGGGGAACACGATGGCCGTCGGGGCCGGGGCGTAATGCTTGGTCCAATCCTTACCGTAAGCATTCAGGGAGTCGGCATCGGTCAGCACCTTGCCAGGCTCAACCAGGGTCTTCAGCTCTTCAATCAGGGCGGGATTGGTCATCGACAGAACTCTCGAACAATTCATGGTCATCCTGAGTACGCTTCACGTCGCAGGAATGAGTGTTTGCGGGGTGCATATGCTAGCATACCGCCCCCGCAGGATAGTGCCCAAAGGCTGTTCTGCGGCGACGGCTTTCCTGCCGCTCGGGTCAGCGTCTGCTGGCCACTTCCCTGCCATTTTTCTCCGGGACACAGGTTTACGCAGATGAGCAAGACTTCTCTCGATAAGAGCAAGATCAAGTTCCTTCTTCTCGAAGGCGTCCACCAATCGGCTGTCGACGTCCTCAAGGCGGCGGGCTACACCAGCATCGAGTACCTGACGGGTTCTCTGCCGGAAGCCCAGCTGAAGGAAAAGATCGCTGATGCTCACTTCATCGGCATTCGCTCCCGCACTCAACTGACCGAAGAAATCTTCGATCACGCGAAGAAACTGGTGGCTGTTGGCTGTTTCTGCATCGGCACCAACCAGGTCGACCTCAACGCTGCTCGCGAACGCGGCATCGCTGTCTTCAACGCACCGTACTCCAACACCCGTTCGGTGGCCGAGCTGGTGCTGGCTGAAGCGATCCTGTTGCTGCGCGGCATCCCTGAGAAGAACGCTTCCTGCCACCGTGGCGGCTGGATCAAAAGCGCGGCCAACTCCTTCGAAATCCGCGGCAAGAAGCTGGGTATCGTCGGTTACGGCTCGATCGGTACGCAACTGTCGGTCCTGGCTGAAGGTCTGGGCATGCAGGTGTACTTCTACGACACCGTGACCAAGCTGCCTCTGGGTAACGCCACCCAGGTCGGCAACCTGCACGAGCTGCTGGGCATGTCCGACATCGTGACCCTGCACGTACCGGAAACCGCTGCCACCCAGTGGATGATCGGCGAGAAAGAAATCCGCGCCATCAAGAAGGGCGGAATCCTGATCAACGCTGCTCGCGGCACCGTGGTCGAGCTGGACGCCCTGGCGGACGCGATCAAGGACAAGCACCTGATCGGCGCGGCCATCGACGTATTCCCGGTGGAGCCACGCTCCAACGACGAAGAGTTCGCAAGCCCGCTGCGTGGCCTGGACAACGTGATCCTGACCCCGCACATCGGCGGCTCCACCGCTGAAGCACAAGCCAACATCGGCCTGGAAGTGGCTGAAAAGCTGGTCAAGTACAGCGACAACGGTACGTCGGTGTCCTCGGTCAACTTCCCGGAAGTGGCCCTGCCGGCGCACCCTGGCAAGCACCGTTTGCTGCACATCCACGAGAACATCCCGGGTGTGATGAGCGAGATCAACAAGGTTTTCGCCGAAAACGGCATCAACATTTCCGGTCAGTTCCTGCAGACCAACGAGAAAGTCGGCTACGTCGTGATCGACGTCGACGCCGAATACTCGGACCTGGCGCAAGAGAAGCTGCAACACATCAACGGCACCATTCGTTGCCGCGTGTTGTTTTAAGGGCAGCTACAAGCTTTAAGCTTCAAGCGGCAAGTCGAGGTCTGGCTGTTGCTTGAAGCTTGAAGCCAATGAAAAGGGAGACCCGCGGGTCTCCCTTTTTGTTGGCGCTGCCTTTATTTCACTGTCACAGTGATTTTTTTCGAGACAATCGGCGCGTCGAACGGCACGTGGTTCTTGTCGCCCAGTTCCAGTTGCAAAGTGTGCTTGCCCGGCGTCAGGGTCACGTCGGTTTCGGTCTGGGCTTTGCCGAAGTGCAGGTGGTTGGCGTCCGCCGGGATCGGCATGTTCTCGGCCGGTAATTTGTCGACGTCGATCAGCAGGTGATGGTGCCCGGTATGTGGGGTCTGATCGCCTGCTGGCGCCAGGGCAATTTTTTCAACCGCGAATCTGACCTTGAAGGTTTTGTCTACGGTCGCACCGTCCGCCGGAGAGACGATATACACCTTCGCACCCTCTGGGGCCTTGGTCCGGGGGACGTCCGCGGCGCTCACCAGCATCGAAGCGCTGAGCATCAGACCGGTGAGAACTGCACGTGACATAAAGGTTTTCATTCTTTTCTCCAGTTTTGAACTTAATCTTTACGGTTGTGACAACTTCGTAGCAATTCGTTGTCGAAGCACCTCAACACCCTGGTAAAGCGCACCGAAACAGCGCGTCGCACATAATGAATTCAAGGAGTGACCATGCGCTTTCTGCCTGGCCTGATATTGTTGCTGCCCCTTGTGAGCCCTTTTGCTCACGCCGAACTGATCGACGATGTAAACGACCGTGGCGAACTGCGCATTGCGCTTGAAGCCAACACACCACCGTTCAATTTCAAGGAAGACGGCAAGCTCAGCGGCTTCGAAGTCGAACTGGGCCAACTGCTGGCCGTTGAGCTGGATGTGCGCGCCGACTTCGTTGTCACTGATTCAACCGATCTGCTGCCGGGGGTCGAGAGCGGCAAGTACGACGTCGCCATCAACCACATAGCACTGACCCCGGAGCTCAAGGATCGTTTCGACTTCAGCGAGCCTTATAGTTATTCAAGCGCACAATTGATCGTTCGCCAGGAAGAACAACGTCCGCTCGGCACTTTGTTGGCACTCAAGGGCCAGGCCCTGGGTGTAGCGCAAGGCAGCCAGTTCGTCGAACAGGCGCGCGGCGTTGAAGGCATTGACCTGCGCAGCTATCCCGATGCGCAGCAGCCACTCAAGGATGTGGCAGACAAGCAGATCGACGCGGCCATCAGCGATCGCTTGCTGATCCCCTACGCCATTCGCGACAGTCGTCTACCGGTAAAAGAAGGTGCCAAGGTCGGTCCAACCCTGAGCCTGGCGATTCCGTTTCAGAAAGGTAATCCGGCGTTCCAGGCCAGCCTCGACCGGGCCCTGCAACGGATCAAGGCGGACGGCCGGCTGATGGCGCTGTCGGAGAAATGGTTCGGCATGGACGCAAGCCAACCGCCGAAACCGTAATCCAATGGAGATCCAATGTGGGAGCGGCGGTGCGGCGATCCGACTTGCTCGCGAAGAGGCCATCACATTTAACATTGATGTTGTGTGACAGACCGCTTTCGCGAGCAAGCCCGCTCCCACATTAGTTATGTGAAGGCTGTTGGATGAGTTCGGCCAACGCGACCGCAGCCTCAGCCAACTCCAGCTCGCTGAACACCTGCACCCCATTGCGGGTCAGCAACGCAGCGGTGACGCCCTCGCCGCTGACCTTGACCCCGCTGAAGGTCCCGTCATAGGTCAGCAGGTTGCCGCAGGACGGGCTATTGGCCTTGAGCACGGCGATGCGGATAGCGTGTTTTTGCACCAGTTCCAATGCCTGATGGGCACCCGAGAGAAACTCGGCGCTGACGTCCTCGCCCTCGGTCGTTATCACTCGCGCAGTACCGTCGAGCACCTGAACGCCCTGCCCGCCAGGAATTTCCGCCGCTGCCCGTGGCGTTGGCAAACCGCCGGCAACTTCCGGGCACAAGGGAATCACCCGACCTTCGGCGATCCACTGCTCCAGCTGATTGAACGGCCCACTGGCCCCGCCGTCGTAACGTACGCGGTGGCCCAGCAGACAACGACTCACCAGGATTTTCTGCATGATCAGAACGGCTCGTTGCCGCGCCGGCGAAACCAGCCCGTCAAGGACAGGCGTTCGCGGGTCGCGGGCAGGACTTCATGGGGCACTTCACCCGACAGGAATACCACCAGGCAACCGCCGGTGGGCACCACATCGTGCGGGGCTCTCCCCTCCAGATACATCCGCAACTGGCCGCCATGCTTCGGCAGCCAGCCGTCGTTGAGGTAGATGACCGCTGAAACCATGCGCCGGTCGTCGTCACGAAAGCGGTCGACGTGCTTGAGGTAATACGCCCCCGGCGGGTACAGCGCGAAATGGCTTTCGAAATCCTCAAGCCCGAGAAACAACCCACGGTTCATTGCCTCACGCAGACTGTCCATCAACCCCAGATAGCTGTCACAGGCGTCGACCTGCCCGGGCTCCAGCCACTGAATATGGTCACCGCGAATGCCTTCGCGAATTTCCGAGAAAGGCCCACGCCCCACTGCCGCCGGCGCCAGTTCACCCTCGGCCGCACGTTTACGGCACTCAGCTGCCAGTTCCAGGGTCAGAGCCTGGGGCAGGAAAATATTCTGCTGCGACCAGCCGTGTTCAGCCAGGTCGTCGACGATACGTAACAGCAGCGGGTGATCAGAGGGTATTTGCATGGCGCGCATAGTATTCCTGCGCCAGCAAATCCGACAGAGCCGCATAGCGGAGGATCGTCGGATAAGCTGATGGACCTGATACGAATTCTCGACAACCTGTGTCCGGCCCCGGAGAATAGTCGCCTGCTGACAGGAGTCCTTATGCGCCGTTTGCTTTTTTCACTGTTGATGCTCTGCACTTTGCCCACCTGGGCAGACGGCCACGACCAGTTGTACAAGGTCGCCGGTTGGCCAGACCAACGCGCGCATTTTAACGATGCCCTCGCCGCCGCCCAGCAGCGCTACCAAAGCAGCCTGCCGCCCGCGGTGTTCCAGGCCCTGGTCGATAACAGCAATCAGCGCTTTGCCCCGCAGGCCATGGACCGTCGAGCCGAAGCACAACTGCGCAAACACCTTGCCGATCCTGCACCTGCGCTGGCGTTTTTCCAGTCGCCACTGGGGCGCAAAATCATTGCTGCCGAGCTGCTGGCGACCCGCCGCGACCAGTTGGCGAAGAACGCCAAGGGCCTGCCGAAAGTCGAAGCCAGCGACACCCGTCAGTTGATCATTGGTCATTTGGCCCAGGCACTGCCGGCGCGCGAGGCTGGGGCTGAAGTCAGCCTGGCGATTGCCGGTGTGGCGGCCGACAGCCTGAGCCAGATGATCCCCGGCCTGCTCGGCGGCGGTCAGGCCCAAGGCATGCTGAACGGCCAACGCCAGCGCTTGATGGAACAGATCGGCTCCGACTTGAACAACACCCTGCTCTACGTTTATCGCGATTTATCGGATGACGAACTGGAGGAGTTCGCCACGTTTGCCGAGTCCTCTGAAGGCAAGGCTTATTATCAAGCGGCGTTGGCGGCGATTCGGGCTGGGCTGGCGGTGGGGCAAAGTACGTCGAGCCTTAGCCAATAATTTTCGGCATCTGGAAAATCGCCATCGCGAGCAGGCTCGCTCCCACACTGGATCTGTGAACGACATAAAACCAATGTGGGAGCGAGCCTGCTCGCGATGACGTCATAACAGTCGCTAGGAATTTCTCCCCTTCATCCGCTTGGTCAAAAACCCGAAATACTCCTGGCGCAACGCCTGGGTTTCATTTGCCAGATGATGGCGGGCCTCGGGCAGCTTCAACACCTGCGGCCGATCGAACTTGCCCCCCAGCACTTCAAGGTTGTGTTCCCAGTCCACCGTCATGTCCGCCTGCCCCTGGATGATCAGTGGCCGGCGACTGCTGCGCGGAGCCGCTTCGATACGCTTGATCCACCGCGCCAGCGCCCCGACCCAGGCGGTCGGCAAGCGCAGCGGCTGTAACGGATCGGCTTGCAGGAAGGGCAAGAACGCCGGGTCGTTGGTGTTCTCGCTGAAACGCCGGGCGATGCCTTTGACGAAAGGCCTCATCAGGTAATAACTGAACTGCGACCAACCCCAGGAGCGCGGCCGAACCAGCGGCGAAAGCAGCACCACCTGCCCTTGCGCCGGACTGTCTGCACCTTGGTTCAGCACATGGTCGATGACAATCGCGCCGCCCGTACTCTGCCCACACAGGTGCCACGGTTGCGGCAGGTCGAGAGAGTGCGCCTCATCGAACAACCCTTGCAGCGCCGCCTGATACTCGGCGAAATCCTTGATGCTCGCGCGCTCGCCGCTGGACAGTCCATGCCCCGGCAAATCGCAGGCAATCACCACGAACCCCTGATCCAGCGCCCATTCGATCACATGCCGATAAAGGCCCATGTGATCGTAGAAACCGTGGAATACGAACATCGTCGCCACCGCCCGCTGCGGCCACCAGACCTGGCTGACCAACTGATAGCCACCGACCTTGAAATTACCGAGCCCACGTTTGACCGGCACGCTGTGCTGCGGGAAATCCAGCCCATAAAAATGCTGATAGGCCTGCGCCTCCTCCGACAACGGCTGCGCCTCGGCCAAGGGCCGCAGGCTGGCACGCAGATGATCGGGGTTGAAGGTCGCAGGCATGACGAATTTCCAGGCAAAGCGCGGAGCGCGAAACAGACTTTATGGCCCTGCGATATTCATCTGTCGCGGCAAGCATGGCAAGCTACGCGACCTTCAAGGATGGTTCCGTATGCGCCCGCACTACCGCACGACACTGCTTGCCTGCCTGCTCGCCCTTGTGTGCGCTGGTGTGCTGTGGGTCGCGTATGACTGGTTTCAGGGGCGCTACCTGCGAGCGTTCAGCTCACACACGGCGGTGTTTTCCGGAGATCCACTGAGCCTTCCCGCCAACCTCGCCGGCCCCGGCCCGATTCGCGTCGTGCATTTCTGGGACCCGGCCTGCCCGTGCAACGTCGGCAATCAACAACACCTGGCCGAACTGCTTGAGCACTTTGTGCCGCAAGGCGTCGAGTTTTACGCGGTACAGAAACCCGGCAGTCATGGTCAGTTACCCAGCACCTTGAGCCGCCTGAAAACCCTCGACGCCCTGCCAGGCTCCGAGCAGATCCCCGCCAGCCCAGCGGTAGCGATCTGGGATCGCAGCGGCAAACTGGCGTATTTCGGGCCGTACAGCGAAGGCCTGACCTGCAACTCCAGCAACAGCTTCATCGAACCGATCCTGCAAGCCCTGAGCGAAGACCGCCCGGTGAATGCCACGCATACCCTGGCGGTGGGCTGCTACTGCCCGTGGGCGACGGCCAACGAAACACGTTAGGGCATTCCGGACTTTTCAAGGAAAGTGATGCCCGGCGCACAAGGTCTGTGCTAAATGTTGACGGCCCCGGCTGGCGGCAACCCCGAAGAACAAGGAGTCACAATGAAACGCGTCCTGACCCTACTGGCCCTGCTACTTGTCGCCCTCGCGGCAGGCGCTGGCTGGTACGTGTACAGCAAGCAACCGACGCGTCAGGGCCAGGTGGAACTGCAACGCCTGCAAGGCTCGGTGACGGTGCGCTACGACGAGCGCGGCGTGCCGCATATTCGCGCCGAGAACGAAACCGACCTCTATCGCGCCCTCGGATACGTACACGCCCAGGACCGGCTGTTCCAGATGGAAATCATGCGGCGCCTGTCTCGTGGCGAACTGGCCGAAGTCCTCGGGCCAAAACTGCTCGACACCGACAAACTGTTCCGCAGCCTGCGCATCCGCGAGCGCGCCGAGAGCTACGTGGCCGCACTCGACCGCCAGTCCCCGGCATGGAAGGCTCTGCAAGCCTATCTGGACGGGATCAACCAGTATCAGGACAGCCACGCCGCACCGGTGGAGTTCGACGTACTGGGCATCCATAAGCGCGCGTTCACCGCTGAAGACAGCGTCAGCGTCGCCGGCTACATGGCCTACAGCTTTGCTGCGGCGTTTCGCACCGAACCGTTGCTGACCTATGTGCGCGATCATCTGGGCAGCGATTACCTGAACGTCTTCGACCTCGACTGGCAGCCCAAGGGCGTGTTGGCCAAGCGTCAATCCAGCAAGGCTCCAACGCTCTCCGCCACTGACTGGAAAGACCTCAACGCCATTGCTCGTCTGAGTGAGCAAGCGTTGGCCGACAACGGCCTGCCGCAGTTCGAGGGCAGCAATGCCTGGGTGATTTCCGGTACTCGCACCCAAAGCGGCAAACCGCTGTTGGCCGGCGATCCACACATTCGCTTTTCGACACCGTCGGTGTGGTACGAAGCGCAACTGTCGGCGCCAGGTTTCGAGCTCTATGGGCACCATCAGGCATTGGTGCCTTTTGCCTTCCTCGGCCACAACCTGGACTTCGGTTGGAGCCTGACCATGTTCCAGAACGACGACCTCGACCTGATCGCGGAGAAGATCAACCCGGACAATGCCAACCAGGTCTGGTATCACGGCAAGTGGGTCGACATGGTCAACACCGAACAACAGATTGCCGTGAAGGGCCAGGCGTCCGTCACGTTGATGCTGCGTCAGTCGCCCCACGGCCCGATCATCAACGACGTGCTCGGCGCCAGCGCCGGCAAGACGCCAATCGCCATGTGGTGGGGGTTCCTCGAAACGCAGAACCCAATCCTCGAAGCTTTCTACCAGCTCAATCGCGCCGACACCCTCGCCAAGGCCCGTGCGGCGGCGGCCAAGATTCATGCGCCGGGGCTGAATATCGTCTGGGCTAACGCCAAGGGTGACATCGGCTGGTGGGCTGCGGCACAACTGCCCAAGCGCCCGGCCGGGGTCGATCCGGGGTTTATTCTCGACGGCAGCACCAATCAGGCTGACAAGGAAGGTTTCTACCCGTTCAGCGCCAACCCGCAGGAAGAGAACCCGGCACGCGGTTACATCGTCTCGGCCAACTTCCAGCCGGTTTCGCCGACAGGCATGAAAATCCCTGGCTACTACAACCTGCCGGATCGCGGTCAGCAGCTCAACCGCCAGCTCAGCGACAAGAGCGTGAAGTGGGACGTCGACGCCAGCCAAAAACTGCAACTGGGCACCACCACCGGATACGGCCCTCGACTGCTGGCGCCGCTGTTGCCGGTACTGCGTGAAGTGGTCAGCGACCCGCAAGAGTTGAAACTGGTCGAACAGCTGGCGCAATGGAAAGGCGATTACCCGCTGTACTCCACCAGCGCCACTCTGTTCAACCAGTTCGTGTTCAACCTGGCCGATGGGGCGTTTCACGACCAGCTCGGCGACAGCTTTTTCGAGACGCTGCTCTCGACGCGTGTGATCGATGCCGCGTTGCCACGGCTGGCTGCCTCCCCCGATTCACCGTGGTGGGACAACCACCATACGCTCGGCAAGGAAACCCGTGCCGACATCGTCAAAGCCGCGTGGCAGGCAAGTATCGCCCACCTGAAAACCACCCTCGGCCCTGACCCGTCGCAATGGCTGTGGGGCACCGCTCACACCCTGACCCACGGCCATCCGCTGGGCATGCAAAAACCGCTGGATCTAATCTTCAACGTCGGCCCGTTCGAGGCCCCCGGCAGCCACGAAGTGCCGAACAACCTCTCGGCCAAAATCGGCCCGGCACCGTGGCCAGTGACCTACGGCCCTTCGACCCGGCGGATCATCGACTTTGCCGACCCGGCCCACGGCCTGACCATCAACCCGGTCGGCCAAAGCGGTGTGCCGTTCGATTCACACTACGATGATCAGGCTGAGGCCTACATCGAAGGCGTCTACCATGAGGCGCATTTCAACGAAGAAGAAGTGACGGCCAATACCCGCAGCACCCTGAAGCTGTTGCCAGCGCGGGTGGCGCAGTAGGTCGAGATTTTTGTTGGTAGGGCTGCCGTCATCGCGAGCAAGCTCGCTCCCACACTTGATCTGCTTCGTACACAAATACTGTGTCCGCTGAAGATCTAATGTGGGAGCGAGCTTGCTCGCGATGAGGCCCTGGCAGGCAACACAAATCTAAATCCCCCGGCGCTTCGCCGTAGGTTTCCTTGAACTTCTTGCTGATCGAGTTCATTTGCGACGATTGGATAAATAACTGAGCGGATCGGGCAAACGCAAACTGCCCGAGTGGACAAAACTGTACGTGTCGCCACCGTACCGCTCAAAGCATCGCCGCAAAATTCAGCCGAAATTGCTGCGGTGTTACGCCCAGCCGCCGGTTGAACACGCTGCGCATGTGCTGGGCATCGCGAAAACCGCATTGGTACGCGACGGTCTTGAGCGGTGCCCGCGAGCTTTCCAGCATCACCCGGGCGGCATCCACCCGCGCCTGCTCAACGAACTCTGCCGGGGTGACTCCGGCTTCCCGGGCAAATACCCGCGAAAAATTGCGCGCGCTCATGTTGGCCGCCGTGGCCAGGTCGGCGATGCCCAGGTCACCGGTCAAATTGGCCAACACGTAGTGCTGAACCCTCGCCACCGGCGACGTCGCTTCGGCGTGCGGTGTCAGAAACGGGCTGAACTGCGATTGCCCGCCGGAGCGCTGGGTGAACACCACCAGCCGCTTGGCCACACTCAATGCGACTTGCGGGCCGTGGTCCTTGGCCAGCAAGTACAACGACAGATCAATCCCCGCCGTGACGCCCGCCGAGGTGAAGAGCTCCGCGTCCTCGACATAGAGCCGATCGGCTTCGACCCGGGTCGACGGACACAACGCCGCCAACGCGGCGGCATCGCTCCAGTGCGTGGTCACCGTACGCCCTTCAAGCAGCCCGGCGCGGGCCAGCAGGAAGGCTCCGTTGCAGATCGAACCGAAGCGCTGTGAACGCGCACTCGCCTCGCGCAACCAGCCATGGAACGGCGCGCCGAAATCCTCGAGCGGCAACCTCGGCCCTCCGGCCACCAACAGCAAATCGTAAGGTTCCAAAGCCTCGCTGAAATGCCGATGAGCGTGCAGCGCCAAACCGTTCGAGCACGGCATCACGCCGTGTTCGAGCCCGATAACTTGCAGTTGATAGTGATCTTCTGGCGCGAGGAACCGGTTAGCCTCGGAAAACACATCCATGGGACCCGTGACGTCCAGCGACTGGACGCCGGAGAACACCACGATGGCAACGGATTTACTCATGGGACGAAACGCCTTCAATGGCATTGATATGAATGTCAGCCATCACAGGATCCGTAGCAGCTGCCGAAGGCGGCGTTCGGCTGCGCAGCAGTCGTAAACCCTGTGCACGCTTTACTCTTGAAAGACCGCTGCGCCTGATTTCACGGCTGCTGCGCAGCCGAACGCAGCCTCGCAAGCTCGACAGCTGCTACAGAGCTGCGACCGTTCGGAAATCTGACTCACACCCTAGCCAATCCACAACCAATAAGCGAACTGGCACGAAGTGCACGCTGATTGGCCGGGATCGCAGCCTCGTGTCGATTGTTCGCGCTCATCTGCCAGAACAGACTGGATTCATCAGCGCCGCCACGGCGTTTCCCACGAGGCAACTACCATGAGTAGCATCATCGCCGGCATCAAAATCCCCGACAGTGCCCTCGCCCGAGCCACTACCGAGTACATCCGCGACATCGAGTCCGACCTGCTTTACCACCACTCGCGCCGGGTGTTTCTGTTCGGCGCCTTGAGCGGCGAACGCCAACAGTTGGCTTACGACCCGGAGCTGCTGTACGTCGGTGCGATGTTCCATGACCTGGGCCTGGTGGACGGTTATCGCAGCGATGACGAACGCTTCGAGGTCGACGGCGCCAACGCGGCCGCAGCCTTTCTCAAACCGTACGGCTTGAGCGATGACGACATCGAACAGGTCTGGTTGTCGATTGCTTTGCACACGACGCCGGGCGTACCCAAGCATTTGCGGCCGACCGTGGCGCTGGTCACCGCCGGCGTGGAAATGGACGTGCTGGGGATGAACTACGCGGCGTTCCCAACTGAGCAGCGTGAAGCGGTGGTGCACGCACATCCACGGGGTGAGGGTTTCAAGGAGTGCATCATCTGCGCCTTTGCCAACGGCCTGCGCCATCGTCCGCAAACCACCTTCGGCAACGTGAAAACCGATGTGTTGGTGGATCAGGAACCGGGGTTCAAGCCGATGAACTTCGTCGAGGTGATTCGCACATCGCCTTGGGTGGCATAAAAACCTGTGGGAGCGAGCCTGCTCGCGAAAGCGATGTGTCAGTCGACATCTGCGTCGACTGACATGACCCCTTCGCGAGCAGGCTCGCTCCCACATTTGACCCGGATTAACCCGGCATCAGGTTTAAGCCGCTTCCGGTGCTTGTGCGCGGCGTACGTCCGGTTGTTTCCAGGAGTCCGCAGCGCCCTCTTCGATGGCTTGCTGGATCGCACGTTTGCGACTTTCTTCAGCACGGCGGCTGAAGAACCAGACCATGAAGGTGACGATCGACACCGCCAGCAGAATCAGGCTGGCCACGGCGTTGATCTCGGGCTTCACGCCCAGACGCACCGCCGAGAACACTTCCATCGGCAAAGTCGTGGAACCCGGCCCGGAGACGAAGCTCGCCAGCACCAGGTCATCCAGCGACAGGGCAAACGACATCATGCCGCCCGCTGCCAGCGACGGCGCGATCATTGGAATGGTGATCAGGAAGAACACCTTCCACGGCCGCGCACCGAGGTCCATTGCCGCCTCTTCGATGGACAGGTCCAGCTCACGCAAGCGCGCCGACACCACCACCGCTACATAGGCGGCGCAGAAGGTGGTGTGAGCGATCCAGATCGTCACCAAACCCCGTTCCTGCGGCCAGCCGATCATCTGCGCCATGGCCACGAACAGCAGCAACAGCGACAGGCCGGTAATCACTTCCGGCATTACCAATGGCGCGGTAACCAGGCCGCCGAACAGCGTGCGGCCCTTGAAACGGGTCACGCGGGTCAGCACGAAGGCCGCCAGCGTACCCAGCGCTACGGCGGCAATCGCGGTGTAGCAGGCGATTTCCAGCGAGCGCACCACCGAGCCCATCAGTTGAGTGTTGTCCAACAGACCGACATACCACTTGATCGACCAGCCCCCCCAAACCGTCACCAGTTTCGAGGCGTTGAACGAGTAGATCACCAGGATCAGCATCGGCAGGTAGATGAACAACAGGCCGAGCACCAGCATCAGGCTGGAGAAACGGAAGCGCTTCATTCTTTACCCTCCATTTCCTTGGCCTGACTGCGGGTG
>NZ_JBIUVW010000036.1:16763-67486 GCF_044743155.1 Pseudomonas sp. NPDC087697
CAAGCACAAAAAGCCATACAACATAATTAAAGGAAAAATCAGTAAAGACATCATCACAAACCCAATCAAAGACGCCACCGGCCAGTCGCGGTTGTTGAAGAACTCTTGCCAGAGCACTTTACCGATCATCAGGGTTTCCGGGCCACCGAGCAGTTCCGGGATCACGAACTCACCCACCACCGGGATGAACACCAGCATGCAGCCAGCGATGATGCCGTTTTTCGACAACGGAACGGTGATCTTCCAGAAGCTGTTGAAGGTGCTCGAACCCAGGTCCGACGCGGCTTCCAGCAAACTGTTGTCGTGCTTCACAAGGTTGGCGTACAGCGGCAGGATCATGAACGGCAGGTACGAATAGACCACGCCGATATAGACCGCCAGGTTGGTGTTGAGAATCTGCAGCGGCTCGTTGATCCAGCCCATAGACATTAAAAAGCCGTTGAGCAGGCCGTTGTTGCTGAGGATACCCATCCACGCGTACACGCGGATCAGGATCGCCGTCCAGGTCGGCATCATGATCAGCAGCACCAGCACGGTCTGTATTTCCTTACGCGCACTGGCGATGGCGTAAGCCATCGGGTAACCGATCAGCAGACAAAGAATGGTGCTGAACAGCGCCATCTTCAGCGAGCCAAGATAGGCGGCGATGTACAACTCGTCGCCGCCCAGCATCGTGTAATTGCCCAGATTCAGTAGCAACTGGATCTTCTGATCGACGAAGCTGTAGATCTGGGTGTACGGCGGAATGGCCACGTCGGCTTCGGCGAAGCTGATCTTCAAAACGATGAAGAACGGCAACATGAAGAACATGAACAGCCAGATAAACGGAACCCCGATGACCAGATGACGGCCACCGGGAATTATTCGACCGAGTTGTCGTTTGAGCTTTTGCGTGTTCATGAGCGCAGTACCACGCCGCTGTCGTCTTCCCACCAGACGTAAACCTGATCGCCCCAGGTAGGACGCTGGCCACGCCGCTCGGCGTTGGCCACGAACGACTGCACGATCTTGCCGCTTGGCAGTTCAACGTAGAACACCGAGTGGCCGCCCAGGTAAGCGATGTCGTGCACTTTGCCGCTCGACCAGTTGTGTTCGCAGGTCGGCATTTCTGCCGTCACCAGCAGTTTTTCCGGACGAATCGCGTAGGTCACCGACTTGTCTTGCACCGAAGTGCTGATGCCGTGGCCGACGTAGATGTTGCGGTCCAGGTCCTTGCAGGTAATCAGCGCGTGGCCCTCGGCGTCGTCCACCACTTCACCGTCGAAGATGTTGACGTTGCCGATGAACTCGCACACCAGACGGCTGGTCGGGGTTTCGTAGATGTCGATCGGGCTGCCGATCTGGGCGATCCAGCCCAGGTGCATGATCGCGATGCGCTCGGCCATGGTCATGGCCTCTTCCTGGTCGTGGGTCACCATGACGCAGGTCACGCCGACACGCTCGATGATTTCCACCAATTCGAGCTGCATCTGCGAACGCAGTTTCTTGTCCAGCGCGCCCATCGGTTCGTCGAGCAACAGCAGCTTCGGCTTTTTGGCCAACGAGCGAGCCAGCGCGACACGCTGGCGCTGACCGCCAGAGAGCTGGTGCGGCTTGCGCTTGGCGTACTGGCTCATCTGCACCAGTTTGAGCATCTCGGCCACTCGGGCGTCGACTTCAGCCGTCGGGATCTTGTCCTGCTTCAGGCCGAAGGCGATGTTCTGCGCCACGGTCATGTGCGGGAACAAGGCGTAGGACTGGAACATCATGTTGATCGGCCGCTCGTACGGCGGCATCTCGGTGATGTCTACGCCATCGAGGAAAATGCGCCCCTCCGTGGGCCGTTCGAAACCTGCGAGCATGCGCAGCAAGGTCGACTTGCCCGATCCCGAACCGCCGAGCAAAGCGAAGATCTCGCCTTTCTTGATTTCCAGGGACACATCGTCCACGGCAATCGTCTCGTCGAACTTCTTCGTGACCCGGTCGATTTTGACCAGCACCTGTTTAGGTGACTGGTCGCCCTCGAGGGCTTTCTTATAGGCGCCGGAGGCAACTGCCATTTACGAAACTCCCAACAAAATTTGCAGTTCACCCAATGCAGGCGAACCTTGGATAGTCTGAGCCTTTGTCACTATTTACCCGACTTGACCTTGGTCCAGCTGCGGGTCATCAAACGTTGAATCTTTGGCGGCAGCTCAGCGTTGACGTAAAGCTTGTCGACGATGGCTTGCGACGGGTAAACCGCCTCGTCTGTACGTACTGCCTGATTCATCAGCTCACCCGCCTTGGGATTCGGGTTGGCATAGCCGACGGCATCACTGACCTGAGCGATCACTTCAGGTTTGAGCACATAGTTGATGAAGGCATTGGCCTCTTTGACGTTGCCGGCATCCCGAGGAATTGCCAGCATGTCGAACCACAGGTTGCCGCCTTCTTTGGGAATCACGTAGGCAATTTCGATACCTTTGCCGGCTTCGGCAGCACGCGCCCTGGCCTGGAATACATCGCCGGAGAAGCCGGCCGCAACACAAATCTCGCCGTTGGCCAGATCGGAAATGTACTTGGACGAGTTGAAATACGTCACATAAGGCCGCACCGCCAACAGTTTGGCTTCAGCCTTCTTGTAGTCTTCAGGGTTCTGGCTGTTGGGCGACAGGCCCATGTAATTCAGCACCGCGGGGAGCATTTCATCCGCCGAGTCGAGGAAGGCAACACCGCAGCTGGAAAGCTTCTTGATGTTTTCCGGCTCGAACAGCATGGCCCACGAGTCGATCTTGTCGACACCCAGTGCCGCTTTGACTTTCTCTACGTTGTAACCAATCCCGTTAGTGCCCCACAGGTAAGGCACGGCGTATTGATTACCCGGATCGTTTTTCTCCAGACGCTTGAGCAGCGCCGGATCGAGGTTGGAGTAGTTCGGCAGTTGCGATCTGTCGAGCTTCTGGAACGCCCCAGCCTTGATCTGCTTGCCCAGGAAGTGGTTGGACGGCACGACCACGTCATAACCGGTATGCCCGGCCAGCAACTTGCCTTCCAGGGTTTCATTGGAGTCGAACACGTCGTACACCGGCTTGATGCCAGTGGCCTTTTCGAAATCTGCCAGGGTGGTCTGCCCGATGTAATCCGACCAGTTATAAATATGCACAGTGGGCGCGGCTTGAACACTGACGGCAAGCGTCAGGCCAGCGCCGACCAGCATGGCTTTGCGAAACAAAGAAACAGGCAAGTGGAGGTCCTCTAAAATAGTTGGGCCCAAGTTGCCCAGCGTTACGTGACAGCCATGGCTGCCTGGAAACAAAACCGGCGCGCAACTTACCCTCGATAAACCTTTCCAGCAAAACTTTCTGTCATTTAATTATTCCTGTTGCCGCCGCCAGAGCGACGACGGCAACAGGTGACTGCCTCAAACCGGCTTATTTACCGGATTTGATCTTGGTCCAGCTGCGGGTCAGCTCACGCTGAGTGGCGGCTGGCAAATCGGCGATGGCGTAGAGCTTGGCCTGCACCTCTGTCGACGGATAGATGCCCGGATCCGAGGTGATTTCCTTGTTCACGTACTGGGTTGCTTCGGCATTCCCGTTAGGGAAACGCACAGCGTTGGTGATTTCAGCCATCACTTTCGGCTGCAACAGGTAGTTCATGAACTTGTAGGCACCCTCGACGTTTTCCGCATCTTTAGGGATAGCGACCATGTCGTAGAAGCTGCCGGCACCTTCTTTCGGAATGGCGTAGCTGACTTTCACCTTGTCACCGGCTTCGGCGGCACGGGTTTTGGCCTGCTGGACGTCACCCGAGTAGCCAACGGCTACGCAGATGTTGCCGTTGGCCAGGTCGGAGATGTACTTGGACGAGTGGAAGTAGGTGACCGAAGGACGAATCTTCAGGAACAGCTCTTCAGCCTTCTTCAGATCTTCCTTTTTCTGACTGTCGGTCGGCAGACCCAGGTAATGCAGGGCGACCGGCAGCATTTCGGTAGGCGAATCGAGGAAGCTCACGCCGCAGCCCTTGAGCTTGGCGAGGTTCTCTGGCTTGAGCACGACATCCCAGGAGTCGATTTTGTCGACGCCCAGCGCGGCTTTGACCTTCTCGGCGTTGTAACCGATACCGATCGAGCCCCACATGTAAGGGAAGGCATGTTTGTTGTCCGGGTCGCTGACAGAAACCGCTTTGAGCAGCGACTTGTTCAGGTTGCCGTAGTTGGACAGCTTGGACTTGTCCAGCTCCTGGTAAACGCCAGCCTTGATCTGCTTGGCCAGGAAGTTGTTGGACGGTACAACCACGTCATAACCGGACTTGCCGGCCAGCAACTTGGCCTCAAGGGTTTCGTTACTGTCGAACACATCGTAGACGACCTTGATCCCGGACTCTTTTTCAAAGTTCGCGATGGTGTCCGGTGCGATGTAATCGGACCAGTTGTAAACGTGCAGGACTTTGTCGTCGGCCTGGGCTGCCCCAGCCATCACGCCCATCAGGGACAAGGCGAGCAGGGTCTTGCCAGTGTTCTTCAAACCTAATGCCTTCATGCGTAACGCTCCAATTTATTCTTTTTTAAGCACATTTTTTGTTAACCAAGATCCAGCGGCCGATTCCTTGGCAACTCAAACAGCGGATAGTCTGGCAAGTTACAAGGCAGGCTTTCAAGGAAAGACCCGTCCTTTGTGCGCCCTGAGCGAAGTGCCAGCCACGGACCTCGCTCAGAGCCTAGCACTTAGCTTTGCAACGCACTCAGGGTCAGGTCCAGGCACTTGCGCGCCTTGGTGACCAGTTCGTCGATCTCGGCTTCGGTGATCACCAGGGGCGGAGCGATGATCATGGTGTCGCCCACGGCGCGCATGATCAGCCCGTTGTCGAAGCAGAACTGCCGGCAGATCATGCCAACACCCTTGCCGACGTACCGCGCCCGGGTCGCCTTGTCCTGAACCAGCTCAATGGCCCCCAACAGACCTACCCCACGAACCTCACCCACCAGCGGGTGATCGTTCAGTTCCCGTAGACGCTTTTGCAAATAAGGTGCCGTTTCTGCACGAACGCGCTCGATAATTTTCTCGTCGCGCAGAATGCGGATGTTTTCCAGTGCCACCGCAGCGGCAACCGGGTGCCCGGAATACGTGAAGCCGTGGTTGAAGTCGCCACCTTCGTTCAGCACGTCGACCACTTCGTCACGCACGATCAGGCCACCCATCGGGATGTAGCCGGACGTCAGGCCCTTGGCGATGGTCATCATGTCGGGCTTGAGGCCGTAGAAATCGCTACCGAACCACTCGCCGGTACGGCCGAAGCCACAGATCACCTCGTCCGCGACGAACAGGATGTCGTACTTGGCGAGGATTTCCTTGATGCGCGGCCAGTAGCTGTCTGGCGGAATGATCACGCCGCCCGCGCCCTGGATCGGCTCGGCAATAAAGGCCCCGACAGTGTCGACGCCGAGTTCGAGAATCTTCTCTTCGAGTTGATTGGCGGCCCAGATACCGAACTCTTCCGGGCTCATGTCGCCACCTTCACCGAACCAGTACGGTTGCGGGATGTGAACAATGCCCGGGATCGGCAAGTCGCCCTGTTCGTGCATATAGGTCATGCCACCCAGGCTGGCGCCGGCCACGGTCGAACCGTGGTAACCGTTTTTGCGGCTGATGATGACTTTCTTCTTCGGCTGGCCTTTGATCGCCCAATAGTGGCGAACCATGCGCAGCATGGTGTCGTTGCCTTCAGAGCCGGAACCGGTGAAGAACACGTGATTCATGCCTTCTGGCGCGATGTCCGAAATGGCCTTGGCCAGTTCCAGTACCGGCGGGTGGGCGGTCTGGAAGAAAAGATTGTAATAAGGCAGCTCGCGCATCTGTTTGCTGGCGGCATCGGCCAGTTCATCGCGACCGTAACCGATGGCCACGCACCACAGACCGGCCATGCCGTCGAGGATCTTGTTGCCTTCGCTGTCCCAGAGGTAAACGCCCTTGGCGTTGGTGATGATCCGCGGGCCTTTCTCTTTCAGCTGCTTGAAGTCGCTGAAGGGGGCCAGGTGGTGCTCGCTGCTCAGGGTTTGCCATTCACGGGTTTGCGGGTTCTTGCTGGTCATAAAGCTCTCCTAGTGGGGTGAGAGTGCGGCTTTTGAGGGCCGCACCCGGCGCATCAGACGGCGAACAACAGGAACTCCCGCTCCCACGAACTGATGACGCGCTTGAAGTTTTCATGCTCGGCCCGCTTGACCGCGACGTAGCCAGTGATGAATTTTTTGCCCAGGTACTTCTCGATGGTCGCGCTGTGCTCCATGCGCTCCAGTGCGTCTTCAATGGTCAGCGGCAGACGCAGGTTGCGTCGCTCGTAACCACGACCAACTACGGGTGCGCTTGGGGTGATGCCTTCCACCATGCCGATGTAACCGCAGAGCAGGCTCGCGGCGATCGCCAGGTAAGGGTTGGCATCGGCGCCCGGCAGGCGGTTTTCCACCCGACGGTTCTGCGGGCCTGCGTCTGGTACTCGCAGGCCGACAGTGCGGTTCTCTTCGCCCCACTCCACGTTCACCGGTGCCGAGGTATCCGGCAGGAAGCGGCGGAACGAGTTGACGTTCGGCGCGAACAACGGCAACAGCTCGGGGATGAACTTCTGCAAGCCACCGATGTGGTGCAGGAACAGCTCGCTCATGCTCCCGTCTTCATTAGAGAAGACGTTCTTGCCGCTTTCGATGTCGATGATGCTCTGGTGCAAGTGCATCGCACTGCCCGGCTCGCCGGTCATCGGCTTGGCCATGAAGGTCGCGGCTACGTTGTGCTTGAGCGCCGCTTCGCGCATGGTGCGCTTGAACACCAGAATCTGGTCGGCCAGGGACAGCGCATCGCCATGACGGAAGTTGATTTCCATCTGCGCCGTGCCGTCTTCGTGGATCAGCGTGTCCAGATCCAGCTCTTGCAGTTCGCACCAGTCGTAGACGTCTTCGAACAGCGGGTCGAATTCGTTGGCCGCCTCAATAGAAAACGACTGACGGCCGGTTTCCGGGCGACCGGAGCGGCCAATCGGTGGCTGCAACGGGAAGTCCGGGTCTTCGCAACGCTTGGTCAGGTAGAACTCCATCTCCGGCGCCACGATCGGCTGCCAGCCCTTGTCGGAATAGAGCTTCAGTACCTTTTTGAGCACGTTGCGCGGCGACAGCTCGATCGGGTTGCCCTGCTTGTCGTAAGTGTCGTGAATCACCTGTGCGGTCGGCTCGATGGCCCACGGCACGAGGAATACCGCGTTCGAGTCCGGGCGGCAGATCATGTCGATGTCGGCCGGGTCGAGCAGCTCGTAATAGATGTCGTCTTCGACGTAGTCGCCCGTCACTGTTTGCAACAGCACACTCTCGGGCAGGCGCATGCCTTTTTCGGCAATGAACTTGTTGGTCGGCGAAATCTTGCCACGGGTGATCCCGGTCAGATCGCCAATCATGCATTCGACTTCTGTGATCTTGTGGTCTTTCAACCAATCGGTGAGCTGGTCGAGGTTGTTACTCATAAATGCCTCTGGGCTGAGTGTCCTGACGTCTTTAAAAGTCAGGCGTTGTTTGACGCATCCGCGTCGCGTTGTGTTGCCTGCTTGCCGGCGCGAATCAACGGGAGGGTAGTGGCGTCGCGTGCAGGATCACGAGCAGTTCCCGGCGCACTGGCAGGACCGCTATAGTGAAAAGGTTCTACATTGGAAAGAGAGCCGGTAAACAGGATGCCATCCAGACCGTCAATAATATCGGTCGGATCGAGCAGCTCCGCCAGGGACGGAAGGATCAACGGCAGGCCCTTGGCAGCGGTGGCCACTGCGCGGACGTACTTATCGCCAGTGATGTGATAAGCATGCAAACCGATCTGCCTTGAGCAGTCGGTGACGCCGATTAACGGCAGGCGAGACATGAAGCACCCCGGTATTATTGCTGTTATGGGTTTGATTCGAGCTTAGCGTTGTTCATTTTTTTACACAACACCCCCGTAAAAAATACAACACGCCCCGCTCAAGCCTGCGGTCGTCAAAGACCCCGAAGGCAAAAAAACGCCCCAAAGCGCCTCAAAAATGCCCTTCGAGCGCTTTTTTAGGGCAAAAACGGCCTCGCTTGACTTCGGCATGCCGTTCGGGTTGACTGGAATCTGAAAAGATCAATGATTGATATTTTTAACAACAAAGGTGTTGCATCATGTCGGTACCCCCGCGTGCCGTTCAGCTTAACGAAGCGAACGCGTTCCTTAAGGAACATCCTGACGTACTCTACGAAGACGTTCTGTATGCGGAGATGAATGGTGTGGTGCGCGGCAAGCGCATCGAACGCACCAGCCTCCACAAGGTTTACGAGAAAGGCATCAACCTGCCGGCCTCTCTATTTGCTCTGGATATCAATGGCTCGACGGTGGAAAGCACCGGTCTGGGTCTGGACATCGGTGATGCTGACCGAATCTGCTATCCAATCCCCGATACCCTGTGCAATGAACCCTGGCAGAAGCGCCCGACCGCGCAACTGTTAATGACCATGCACGAAATTGAAGGTGAACCTTTCTTCGCCGACCCGCGTGAAGTGCTGGCCAATGTGGTGCGCAAGTTCGACGACATGGGTCTGACCATCTGCGCCGCATTCGAGCTTGAGTTCTACCTGATCGACCAGGAGAACGTGAATGGCCGGCCACAACCTCCGCGCTCGCCGGTTTCCGGCAAACGTCCGCACTCGACACAGGTGTACCTGATCGACGACCTGGACGAATACGTCGACTGCCTCCAGGACATTCTGGAAGGTGCGAAAGAGCAAGGCATCCCTGCCGACGCGATCGTCAAGGAAAGTGCTCCGGCGCAGTTCGAAGTGAACCTGCACCACGTTGCCGACCCGATCAAGGCCTGCGATTACGCGGTACTGCTCAAGCGTCTGATCAAAAACATCGCCTACGACCATGAGATGGACACCACCTTCATGGCCAAGCCTTACCCAGGCCAGGCGGGTAACGGTCTGCACGTCCATATCTCGATCCTTGATAAAGACGGCAAAAATATTTTTGCCAGTGAGGATCCCGAGCAGAACGCCGCACTGCGTCACGCGATCGGCGGTGTGCTCGAGACCCTACCGGCGCAGATGGCTTTCCTCTGCCCGAACGTCAACTCGTACCGTCGTTTCGGCGCACAGTTCTACGTGCCGAACTCGCCGTGCTGGGGCCTGGACAACCGTACCGTGGCGATTCGCGTACCGACAGGCTCTTCCGATGCCGTCCGTATCGAACACCGCGTTGCCGGCGCCGATGCCAACCCGTACCTGCTGATGGCTTCGGTATTGGCGGGCGTGCACCACGGTCTGGTCAACAAGATCGAACCTGGCGCGCCGGTTGAAGGCAACAGCTACGAGCAGAACGAGCAGAGCCTGCCGAACAACCTGCGTGATGCACTGCGCGAGCTGGACGACAGCGAAGTCATGGCCAAGTACATCGATCCGAAATACATCGACATTTTTGTCGCCTGTAAAGAGAGCGAGCTGGAGGAGTTCGAACACTCCATCTCCGACCTCGAGTACAACTGGTACCTGCACACCGTGTAAGCGGCTGTAGCAAAAAAACAACGCCGTGGGGCTCAACGCCCACGGCGTTTTTTTATGGCCGCCTGCGGCGGATCGCGAGCAAGCTTTGCTCCTACAGGGTTGAGCCGATCGGTATTTATGGCCCGAAGCCAAACCTCTGTAGGAGCAAGGCTTGCCCGCGATGGCGTCCTGGCAGACAACATCGAACCCTGCTCGTACAATGCCCGCTGCCCTGCAGGAGACTTCAATGACGCGCCCCGCCCCCCTTCGCAAACCCCGCGCACGCAGCCAGGCCCGGATCGACTCGATACTCGATGCCGCCCGCACGCTGCTTGCCGCCGAAGGCGTGGCCAGCCTGTCGATCTACAGCGTGGCCGAGCGCGCCGAGATCCCGCCGTCATCGGTCTACCATTTCTTCGCCAGCGTCCCGGCCTTGCTCGAAGCCCTGACCGCCGACGTCCACAGCGCCTTCCGCGCCTGCCTGCAAGAGCCGATCGAAGTCGACTCGCTGAATGGCTGGCGCGATCTGTCGCGATTGGTCGAGCAACGCATGCTCGCCATCTACAGCGAAGATGCCGCCGCGCGCCAGTTGATCCTCGCTCAACACGGCCTGACCGAAGTCACCCAGGCCGACCGCCAGCACGACATCGAGCTCGGCGACCTGATGCACAAACTCTTCGATCAGCATTTCGAACTGCCGTCGCTGCCCAAGGACGTCGACGTCTTTGCCCTGGCCATGGAGCTGGGCGACCGCGTCTATGCCCGCTCGGTGCAACAACACGGGCAGATCACCCCGCGCATGGCCGAGGAAGGCATGCGGGTGTTTGACGCGTATCTGGGACTGTATCTGCCGCCGTATCTACCCAAGCGCGCGATTCCAGCCTGATTTTTCTATTGTTTTCTCCGGCCTCATCGCGAGCTTGCTCGCGATGGCTGCGCCGCCGATACCCAGAGAAAAACCACAAAAACCCCGAAGGGCTCAAGCCGTCCGGGGTTGTGTACCGCGCATCAATCACAACTTGGCGATCGACACCTCGGTGGATTTCACGAAGGCGATCACTTCGCTGCCGATCACCAGTTCCAGTTCTTTGACCGAGCGCGTGGTGATGACCGAGGTAACGATGCCGGACGCTGTCTGAACATCGATTTCCGAGAGCACGTCACCTTCGACGATTTCCTTGATGGTGCCTTTGAACTGGTTGCGAACGTTGATGGCTTTGATCGTCATGATGTTGATTCCTGTCGTTGGGAGAACGTTGAGTCAGTGAGCCCAGCGCAATTGCGTGGGCAAGGGTGAAACAGGTTCCGGTTCCGGCGGCGAGCCCGGCAGTGACAGCACGCGGTTGAGCACTTCGGTTTCCAGCGCCGCCAGCCGATGAGAACCACGCACCCGAGGGCGCGGCAGTTCGACGTGTAGGTCGAGGCCGATTTCGCCCTCTTCGATCAGCAACACCCGGTCGGCGATCGCCACCGCTTCACTGACGTCGTGGGTCACCAGCAACACGGTAAAACCGTGCTGTTGCCAGAGGCGTTCGATCAGTTGCTGCATTTCAATTCGGGTCAGCGCATCCAGTGCGCCCAGCGGCTCATCGAGCAACAGCAAACGCGGCTGATGGATCAGCGCCCGCGCCAATGCCACCCGCTGCTTTTGCCCGCCGGACAACGCCGCTGGCCATTCATCGGCACGATCCGCCAGGCCCACCGCTTCCAGTGCGTCCAAAGCCTGCTGACGCCAATTACCCTTGAGCCCGAGGCCGACGTTGTCGATGACCTTTTTCCATGGCAACAAACGTGCTTCCTGGAACATCAGCCGAGTGTCTTCGCGCGCCTCGCCAAGCGGCGCAGAGCCGGCCAACAGTTCACCGGCCGTGGGTTGATCAAGGCCAGCAAGCAGACGCAGCAAGGTGCTTTTGCCGCAGCCGCTGCGACCGACCACTGCAACGAACTGACCGGCCGGAATGTGCAGGTCGATCTCGCGCAGCACCTGCCGCGCACCAAAGGTTTTTTGCAGTTTGCGCACCGCCAGCGGTATCCCGCGCAGCAGGCGTGGAGGTTGTTGTGCCGTCATGCTGCGTCCCTCCTGGCCACTTGATAGGCCGGATGCCAGCGCAACCAGATCCGTTCCAGACCACGGGCCGCGAGGTCGGCCAATTTGCCGAGCACCGCGTACAAAACAATCGCCAGCACCACCACATCCGTTTGCAAGAACTCCCGGGCATTCATTGCCAGGTAACCGATGCCGGAACTGGCGGAGATGGTTTCAGCGACGATCAGGGTCAGCCACATGAAGCCCAGGGCAAAGCGCACGCCCACCAGAATCGAAGGCAGCGCGCCCGGCAGAATCACCTGGCGGAACAGGCTGAATCCGGACAAACCGTAACTGCGCGCCATTTCCACCAAGGCCGGGTCGACGTTGCGAATGCCGTGGTAGGTGTTGAGGTAGATCGGGAACAACGTCCCCAGCGCCACCAGAAAAATCTTCGCCGACTCGTCGATGCCGAACCACAGGATCACCAGCGGAATCAGCGCCAGATGCGGCACGTTGCGGATCATCTGCACTGAACTGTCGAGCAGGCGTTCGCCCCATTTCGACAGACCGGTGATAAAGCCCAGCGCCAGACCGATACCGCCGCCAATCACAAAACCAATGCCGGCGCGCCAACCGCTGATCGCCAGGTGTTTCCAGATCTCGCCGCTGCGCACCAGGCTCACGCCCGCCTCGATCACCGCACTGGGTGCCGGCAGAATCCGCGTCGACAACCAGCCCGCCGACACCGACAACTGCCACACCGCCAGTAGCAGCACCGGCAATGCCCAGGGCGCGAGGCTGTGGATAATCTTTTCGCTTTTCATGGCGCGCCTCAGCTCTGGGACGCGGCTTTGGGAAGAATATCGTTGGCGACCATCTCGCCAAACGGGCTGATGTAACCGGCGCTTTTCGGCAACTCGGGACGCTCGATGTCGAGGTGCGGGAACAGCAGCTCCGCGACCCGATACGATTCTTCCAAATGCGGGTAGCCCGAGAAGATAAAGGTATCGATGCCAAGGTCCGCGTATTCCTTGACCCGCGCCGCCACGGTCGGGCCGTCCCCAACCAGCGCTGTACCGGCACCGCCACGCACCAGACCGACGCCGGCCCAGAGGTTCGGGCTGACTTCGAGGTTGTCGCGGCTGCCGCCGTGCAGCGCGGCCATGCGCTGCTGGCCGACCGAGTCGAAGCGCGCCAACGAGGCCTGAGCGCGGGCGATGGTGTCGTCGTCCAGATGGGAGATCAGCCGGTCCGCCGCTTGCCAGGCTTCAGCGTTGGTTTCGCGGACGATCACATGCAAACGAATACCGAAGCGCACGGTGCGTCCGAGCTTCGCGGCTTTGGCTCGCACTTGCTCGATCTTCTCGGCGACGGCGGCCGGCGGCTCGCCCCACGTCAGAACCATTTCGACCTGCTCGGCAGCCAGGTCCTGAGCGGCTTCCGAGGAGCCACCGAAGTACAGCGGCGGACGCGGTTGCTGGATCGGCGGATAGAGCAATTTCGCACCCTTCACGCTGATGTGCTGACCGTCGTAATCGACCGTCTCGCCTTCCAGCACCCGACGCCAGATCCGGGTAAATTCCACCGAGGCCTGATAGCGCTCTTCGTGACTGAGGAACAATCCATCACCGGCCAGTTCTTCCGGATCGCCGCCGGTCACCAGGTTGAACAACGCACGACCGCCGGATAAACGATCCAGGGTCGCCGCCTGACGCGCGGCCACCGTCGGGGAAATGATCCCGGGGCGCAACGCGACCAGAAACTTCAAGCGCTGGGTGACCGGTATCAGCGACGCGGCCACCAGCCACGAGTCTTCACAGGAGCGCCCGGTGGGAATCAACACCCCGCCGAAACCCAGACGATCCGCCGCTTGGGCGACTTGCTGCAAATAACCGTGATCCACGGCGCGAGCGCCTTCGGCGGTGCCAAGGTAATGGCCGTCACCGTGGGTAGGCAGGAACCAGAAAATATTAAGGCTCATGGAGTGGTCTCCTAAGGAAATCGAATTACGGTGCGGTAGCAACGGCTGCCGGTGGCGTCCAGATCACGTCTTTGATGCTCAAGGGCTTGGGGATCAACTTGAGCTGGTAGAAGCTGTCGGCGATTTTCTGCTGGGCGGCGACCACTTCCGGGGTGAGGAAATGCGCACCGTAGCCCTGGCGCTTCACCGCGGTCCGGGTGATATCTGCCGACAGGCCGAGCAGTGGCGCGACTTGTTCGGTCACCTCGATAGGGTTGGCCCTGGACCACTCGCCGATGGCGCGGATTTCTTCAATCAGGGTTTTGATCACGGCCGGATTTTTCACGGCGTAAGGCTTGGTCGCCAGGTAGAACTGATGGTTGTCGACGATGCCACTGCCATCACGCAGGGTGCGTGCTTGCAGTTGCTGTTCGGCGGCGGCCTGGTACGGGTCCCAGATCACCCAGGCATCGACGCTGCCACGTTCGAACGCTGCGCGGGCATCGGCCGGCGGCAGGAATACGGTTTGAATGTCGGTGTATTTGAGACCGGCGTCTTCGAGGGCGCGCACCAACAGGTAGTGCACGTTGGAGCCTTTGTTGAGGACGACTTTCTTGCCCTTGAGGTCCTGCACCGATTTGATCGCAGAGTCTTTCGGTACCAGGATCGCCTCGCTGTGTGGCGCTGGCGGTTCGTAGGCGACGTAGAGCAGATCGGCACCGGCCGCCTGAGCGAAGACCGGTGGGGTTTCGCCGGTCACGCCGAAATCGATCGAGCCAACGTTCAGCCCTTCGAGCAACTGCGGACCACCGGGGAATTCAGTCCATTGCACGTCGACGCCTTGGGCGGCGAGGCGTTTTTCCAGCGAGCCGCGGGCTTTGAGCAGCACCAGGGTGCCGTACTTTTGATAGCCGATTCGCAAGGTCTCGGCCGCTTGAGTTTGAGTAATAACGCCGAAGGACACAGCCGCAGCAAACAGAGCGACCAGACCACGACGCAAAATGACAGTGCGCATAGCGCTCTCCTTTTTGCAGTTGGGTTTTGGCTACACCTGCTTGCCCGTTAGCGGGCGAGTAAGGCCAGTACTTCAATTTTCGGGTAAGGCTTAAATGCTCCAGCGAGCACTCAACAAACGTTCATTCAACAGACGTGGATCAAGGGGCTTTGGACGTCGAGCCATGGCACTGAAGAACTGCTCCAGCGCCTCATTCAAACGTTGCTCCAGCTGTGGCGCCAATTGCGCCTGGGCACCGCCTTCGCCGTAAGCGATCTGGCTGTCTTCGGCGAAAATCCCGTGGAGCATTTCCTGGGCTTTCAGCGCCGACAGCACGGGCTTGAGCGCGTAATCCACAGCCAGCATGTGGGCGATGCTGCCTCCAGTGGCCATCGGCAGTACAACCTTGTGGCTCAGGGCGCGTTCGGGCAGCAGATCCAGTACGGTTTTCAGCGCGCCGGAAAACGACGCCTTGTAGACCGGTGTAGCGATCAGCAGGCCATCGGCGTTTTCAATCTGTTGCAGCAGGTCAACCACCTTCGGGCTGTCGAAGCGTGCGTGCAGCAAATCTTCGGCCGGGAAGTCCCGTACCTGATAACTCACCACTTCGACTCCTTGTTGCTGCAACCAGCGTTGGGAGCGATCCAGCAACACCCCGGACCGGGAGCGTTGGCTGGGACTTCCTCCGAGTGAGACGACCAGCATGCGGCAATTCCTTAAACTTCTTTGGCGATTCGCAGTGTGCGATCTCGTGACGATGGGCAGACCTTACCAGCTGATTTATATATCTATAAATCATATTTATTTATTTGTTTATTCTTTAAATGAATATGCATGACAGCGCTCTCCAAACGAAAAAAAGGCCGTCGAAACGGCCTGAAATCCCCTGCTTTGTGGATACCTTTGGAGCTGTTGCGCTTGGCAGACCGCTATCGCGAGCAAGCTCGCTCCCACATTGGAATGCGTACACCTGTGGGAGCGAGCTTGCTCGCGATTGGATTTCAGTACCACCGAACAATCCGGACCTTATTTATTGGGTTGTGGTGTCAGGCGCAGGTACGGTTTCACCGCGCGGTAGCCTTTGGGGAAGCGTTTGTTGATTTCGTCTTCATCTTTGAGCGACGGCACGATCACCACTTCATCACCGTCCTGCCAGTTGGCCGGGGTGGCCACTTTGTAGTTGTCGGTGAGTTGCAACGAATCGATCACCCGCAGGATCTCGTGAAAGTTGCGTCCGGTACTGGCCGGATAGGTGATGGTCAGGCGAACCTTCTTGTTCGGATCAATCACGAACAGCGAACGCACGGTCAGGGTGTCGTTGGCGTTCGGGTGGATCAGGTCATAGAGATCGGAGACCTTGCGATCGGCGTCGGCAAGGATCGGGAAGTTGACGAGGGTGTTCTGGGTTTCGTTGATGTCTTCGATCCACTTGTGGTGCGAATCCACCGGGTCGACCGACAGCGCGATGGCCTTGACGCCGCGCTTGGCGAATTCATCCTTGAGCTTGGCGGTAAACCCCAGCTCAGTGGTGCACACCGGCGTGAAGTCCGCCGGATGGGAAAACAGCACGCCCCAGCTATCGCCCAGCCACTCGTGAAAACGGAGGGTGCCGGCGCTGGAATCCTGTTCGAAATCGGGGGCAATGTCGCCCAGTCTGAGGCTCATGGTGCTGCTCCTGGTGAGTGCGTGATGAGCCTACTGTGCCTAGTGTCGTGAATTATTAAAAAGAATAAATATTGATTTATTTAGATCATAAACGAATATTAAACATCTGTTCACTGGACGCATACGTCAACGAAGACCAGTCTTGGAACCAAGGTTCGAGAAGGCCTTGAGTTGCTGCAAAGAGGGAAATGAAGGAGGGTCTGCGGGGGTGGGCCCGACTTGAAACACAAAAGCCCCGCCAGGCTTACGCCGAGCGGGGCTTTTTATTCAGGCTTGTAAACGCCTGGGTATTACAACAGCGGGATCGAGTAGCTGACGATCAGACGGTTTTCGTCCTGGTCGCGGGTGGCCACGTCGGTGCGCCACATGGCGTTTTTCCAGGCAAAGCCGAGGTTTTTCAGCGGGCCTTCAGGAACAACGTAAGCCAGGCTCAGGTCACGCTCCCACTCGCTCTTTTCGCCAGTAGGGGTGTCGATGTTGTTGCCATGCAGGTAGATCACACCAGCGGTCAGACCCGGTACGCCAACCTTGGCGAAGTCATAAGCGTAGCGAGCTTGCCAGGTACGTTCGCCAGCGCGGGCAAACTTCTGGATCTGCATGTCGGTGATGGTGCTGTTGGACGAACCGTCACCCTGGTTCAGCCAAGGGAAATCGCTGTCGCCCTTGGTGTACTGGTAACCGCCACCGAAGGTGTGACCTTCAACCGAGTACAGAGCCAGGTAGCTGTACAGGTCGTTGTCGACCTTGCCTTTGGTTGTATTGTCGCCGTAGAAACCGGTAGTGAAGAAGCTCTTGTCGTTGCCGTTGGAACCGTTGTCGCGGCTACGGTAGTAGCGCAGGTCACTTTTCAGCACGCCAGGACCGATGGACCAGTTGTGCACCAGGCCCAGGAAGTTCTGCGAGTAGAAGTCCTTCAGCTCGCCGTAGTAGTACGAAGCGGTCAGGTCCTTGGTGATTTTGTAGTCAGCACCACCGTAGTAGAACTTGTTGCTGAACTTGCCCGCGTCGTAGTTGGAGCCAGCGTTGGCACCGGCAATCGACAGACCTTCGTCGTTGCTGGAGTTACGGCCTTTAGCCTCATTGATCTCGCCCGCAGTCAGGGTCAGATCTTTGATTTCGTTGGACTTGAGCTCGCCACCAGTGAAGGTTTGTGGCAACAGACGACCATCGTTGTACTTGATGACCGGGTTGTTCGGCTGCAGGGTACCGATTTTCAGCTCGGTCTCGGAGATTTTGACCTTACCGGTCAAGCCCAGGCTACCGAAGTCTGGAACCGCACGGTTGCCATCGCTTGGGAAAATCGTACCGCCGGAAGCTGTACCGCTCGAATTGCCGCTCTTGGCTGGGCTGGAGTCCAGACGCACGCCGTACAGGCCAATGGCATCAACGCCGAACTTAACAGTACCTTGGGTGTAACCCGAGATGAAACGCAGATCGAAGCCTTGGCCCCATTCTTCGTTTTTGTTCGCGCCGGTGCCAGTACGGTTGTCGGTGTTGATGTAGAAGTTACGCAGACCCAAGGTCGCCTTACTGTCTTCGACAAAACCGGCGGCGCCTGCCTGCTGCGCCAAAACCCCTACGGCCACAGCCAGGGCCAAGGTGGACTTATTCATGTTTCGCTCCTCTACGTTTCTAATTTTTTGTGCACCTTGGTCCAAGGTCTAGTGCCCCGGTTCCCACAGATGCGCGATTAGCGCAAGACCGTGACTGATAAGTCAATCGTAAGCAGTCGCGTTACGACCTTGGTCTAATCGCAGTGTTTGATCCGTTCAGGTTAATGACTTCCTCATAAACCCAAAAGGAACTGTTTATTAATTTTTCATACGATTCGGGAATATAGCTCAGCACGCCTCAACCGAACCGGATGCGGGGGTATCGGCCTACGAGCTAATTCCTAAATGGTATTTACCAGCATTTGCTTAGATCAATACGTGCTTACGTATTCTTCATACGTCAATCACTATCAAATAAGCGACGCCATCATGGCCAAACGTGCATCTTCCCGTCAAATTGTTACAGTTTGTATACCGATATAATTTTTTTTACCGCCCGTCAGGTAAATTTCGCAACGGGCAGAAAAACGGCAGAACTGATCGGCGCATTCCCCTGTAAGAGCAGGCGCAACCAGCGATCTGTCAGTGCCCGGGGCGAAGTCTAAGCTCTTCAGGTTACAGAGTCTTTTCGAAGATCTTCGAATTACGCTGATAGTTGTACAGCGAGGCCCGAGCCGATGGCAGGCGCTCGACGCTGCTTGGCACAAAGCCGCGCTCGCGGAACCAGTGCGCCGTGCGGGTAGTCAGGACAAACAGGGTGTTGAGCCCTTGAGCACGTGCCCGGGTCTCGATCCGCTCCAGCAGTTCATCACCACGGCCGCCATGGCGGTATTCCGGGTTCACCGCCAGACAGGCCAGCTCCCCGGCATTCGAATCGGCAATTTGATACAGCGCTGCGCAGGCGATGATCATGCCTTCACGCTCGACCACGCTGAACTGCTCGATTTCGCGCTCCAGCACTTCACGTGAACGACGCACCAGAATCCCCTGCTCTTCCAATGGGCTGATCAGGTCCAGCAAACCGCCGACGTCTTCAATGGCCGCTTCGCGCACCAGCTCAAATTGCTCCTGGGCTACCAGCGTACCGCCACCGTCTCGGGTGAACAGTTCGGTCAGCAGCGCGCCGTCTTCGGCATAACTGACAATATGGCTGCGGCCGACACCACCACGGCAAGCTTCGGCTGCGGCATCCAGCAGTTCCGCCTGATAGTTGCCGCCCAGACGCTGCAAGTGCGCTGGCACCTGTTGCGGACGCAGTTCGCGGACCAGACGACCGTTCTCATCGATCAGCCCAAGATCTGCGCCGAACAGCAACAGCTTGTCGGCCCCCAGATCGATGGCCGCGCGGGTGGCGACGTCTTCGCACGCCAGGTTGAAGATTTCCCCGGTCGGCGAGTAGCCCAGCGGCGACAGCAATACGATAGAACGCTCGTCCAGCAGACGGTTGATGCCCTTGCGGTCGACCCGACGCACTTCGCCGGTGTGGTGATAATCGACCCCTTCGAGCACACCGATCGGCCGTGCGGTCACCAGGTTTCCGCTGGCCACCCGCAGACGCGAACCCTGCATCGGCGAGGAGGCCATGTCCATCGACAAGCGCGCCTCGATGGCAATGCGCAGTTGACCCACCGCGTCGATCACACATTCCAGGGTCGCCGCATCGGTGATGCGCATCCCGTGGTGGTAATGCGGGGTCAGGCCGCGGGCGGCAAGGCGGGTTTCAATTTGCGGACGCGAACCGTGAACCAGTACCAGTCGCACACCCAGGCTGTGCAGCAGCACCAGGTCGTGAACGATATTGCCAAAGTTCGGGTGCTCGACGCCGTCGCCGGGCAGCATGACGACGAAGGTGCAATCGCGGTGGGCGTTGATATAAGGGGAAGCGTGACGAAGCCAATTGACGTATTCGGGCATAACACCTGCGCCTGTAATAAATAGCAGCCGATAAAAAGGACGAAGCAATACGCACAGCGGGCTGATGGTTATCGTCGGAACAGGCTTGGCAACACGCGCGCTCTCCTCATGAATACGGGTTGGGTGCCCCGGTATTTTAAGCCGGGGTCAGGCAGTAATGTTCGATCAGTTGACGCAAGAGATGCACAGTAGGCTGCAAACGTGACATTTCGAGGTATTCCCCCGGTTGGTGGGCGCAGGCGATATCGCCTGGGCCAAGCACTATCGTCTCGCAGCCAAGACGCTGAAGATAAGGCGCTTCGGTGCCGAACGCTACTGCTTCGGCGAGGTGGCCGGTGAGTTTTTCGGCAACCCGCACCAGCTCCGAGTCCGCCGCCTGCTCGAACGGTGGCACTTCGGGGAACAACGGAGCGTAGTCGATCTTCACGTGATGGAGCTCGGCGACCGGTTCGAGTTTCTGCCGGATTGCCGCGCGCAACGCGTTCGGGTCCATGCCTGGCAAGGGCCGCAGGTCGAACTCCAGCGAGCATTGGCCGCAGATCCGGTTCGGGTTGTCGCCACCGTGGATGCAGCCGAAATTCAGCGTCGGATGCGGCACGCTGAACTGTGGATTACGAAACTCGCGCTGCCATTGCAGGCGCAAGCCGCGTAATTCGCCCATCGCATCGTGCATGGCTTCCAGAGCGCTGTGACCCAGGCTCGGATCGGACGAATGGCCGCTCTGACCGAGAATGTCGATGCGCTCCATCATCACACCTTTGTGCAGACGAATCGGCTTCAGTCCCGTCGGCTCGCCAATCACCGCCACCCTGCCCAACGGCCGGCCAGCAGCAGCCAACGCCCGGGCGCCGGCCATGGAGCTTTCTTCGTCACAGGTGGCGAGGATCATCAGCGGTTGCTTGAACGGTTTATCCAGCAACGGCAGCACGGCTTCGATGGCCAGCGCAAAGAAACCCTTCATGTCGCAACTGCCGAGGCCGACCCAGCGACCGTCGACTTCGGTCAGTTTCAGCGGATCGGTCTGCCACAGGGCGCCGTCGAACGGCACCGTGTCGCTGTGCCCGGCCAGCACCAGCCCGCCGGGGCCGCTGCCAAAACTGGCGAGCAGGTTGAATTTGCCGGAGCTGACCTGCTGGATTTCGCACGAAAACCCCAGGTCGCCGAGCCAGGTCGCCAGCAGATCAATGACCGCGCGATTGGATTGATCGAGGTTGGGTTGGGTGCAGCTGACAGACGGTGCGGCGATCAACGCAGCGAACTGTTCTTTCATGGACGGCAAAGGCATCGCTGACTCCCAACTCCCGAATTGAAGTCCATCATAGAACCATCTGGCGACAGGAATAAACCGTCGCGGCGCGTAGGTTTAGTGAGTGCTGTACACTGCACGGCCTTGGCAGCCACACATTCCCCCGGCTGCGCTCCCGATCCTGGATTTTCCGGCCATGCAGAAAGAAACCGAAATCAAACTCCGCGTCAGCCGCGAAACCCTCGCCGCCCTGCGCGAACACCCGTTACTGAAAAAACGCAACAAAAGTGGCTGGGAACGCCGTGAGTTGATGAACCAGTACTTCGACACGCCAGAGCGTGATCTGGCCCGTGCCAAGGTCGCCCTGCGCCTGCGCCGCGATGGCGAAGAAGTGATTCAAACGCTCAAGACCCGTGGCCACAGCGTCGCCGGTCTGTCCGAGCGTCATGAATACGACTGGAACCTGCCCAAAGCCAAGCTCGACGTGAAGAAACTCGACGGCGAATGCTGGCCCGAAGAGCTGGCCGAGCTGGACAAGAAAACCCTGAAGGCCATTTTCACCACCGATTTCGTACGCGAACGCGCCGAAATCGCCTGGGGTCGTGGCAAGACCAAAGTGGTCATTGAAGCCGCACTGGACCTGGGCCACGTGATTGCCGGCAAGCAGAAAGAAGAAATCTGCGAGCTGGAACTGGAACTGCGCGAAGGCGAGCCGGCGGCATTGCTGGAACTGGCCGCCGAACTGGCCGCAACCCTGGCGCTGATGCCATGCGACATCAGCAAGGCCGAGCGCGGCTACCGCCTGTTCGATGCCAACAGCTACTCGTTGAGCCTGCCGGCACCGCAGATCACCGCAGAAACGCCGTTGGACGACGCTTTCGCCGCACTGAGCTGGCACTTGCTGGGCAGCAGCCAGCGTCTGGCCGAACAATATCGCTTTAATGGCCACTGGCGCCTGTTGCAGGACTGGGTCGAAAACCTGGCTGAATTGCGCGCGTTGCTCAGCAGCCTGGGTCAAGCCGCACCACGTCAGTCGACTCACGATCTGCGTCTTGCGCTGGATGCCTTGCTCGAAGACTGGCGCCCGCTGGTACAAGCCGGTCTGGATGACGAAGACGTGCGCAAAGCCGCGCCGGAGCAGTTCCTCGAAGAACTGGAAGACCCGCGCTGGGGCCTGTTCTCCCTGAACACTTCGCGCTGGTTGCTGGCCCGTACCTGGGCAGCCGATCGCAACACTCGCGGCAATCGCCAGGGCGCTGCGCAATTGGGCAGCTGGCTGCCGCGTCTGCTGGGTGAAGAAGCTACGTCCCTGCAATTGCAGCGTTATCAGCAACAGCCAGAAGACCTGGCCGAGCAACTGCCGCGTATCGAACGCATCCAGGCCTGGCTGCATCATGCCCGCAACGTGCTGGAGATCCCGGAAATGGATCGTCTGTACGGTGAGCTGAACAAACTCGCGCAACTGGCCAACGAACCCATCACCGACGAAGTGCTGGATGCACGCAAGCAGCAGGCGATTGCGGTGTATCAGAACCGCGCGTGGAAGATGTTGTTGCGTATGTAAGATCTTTTGCTTTATCGCAACACCGGCAAACTCGTCGTGGACTTGATTTCCGACAAGGCCACGATCGAGTTGACCTCCTGAATCCCCGGCACCATCGACAGCTTCTCGAAGAAGAAGCGCTCATAGGCTTCGATGTCTGCCGTGACGATCCGAAGCAAGAAATCCACCGCGCCCATCAGCACATAACACTCCAGTACCTCCGGAAAACCGCGAATCGCCTCGGTGAATTCCGTGAAGTTCGAACGCCCGTGAGCGTTGAGTTTGATCTCGGCGAAGATCTGCGTGTTGAGGCCGATTTTCTTGCGATCGAGCAAGGTCACCTGCCCGCGAATAACGCCCTCCTCCTTCATCCGCTGAATACGCCGCCAGCACGGCGACTGCGATAACCCGACTTGCTCGGCAATCTGCGCACTGGAAAGCGATGCGTCCTCTTGCAACAGCGCCAGAATCCGTCGGTCGTACGCGTCAAGTTCGCTATGCATAGAAAAACCCGCAAATACACTATCTGAGAATTGAACAATTCGATTTAACGCCAATTGTCCCCATCATAGATAAGAAATACCCAGCACCGAATGTAAAAATTTCTCCAGTGATTTGGAGACCGACCATGCCCCCGCTCGAAGCCGTCAGCAACACCCCCACCCGCGCCGATGTGTGGAACGTCAGCAATGCCCATTGCCGCGTGCACTACCAACTGCTAGCTGAGGCCGAACCGGACGTGTTGTGCCGGGCGCTCAACTTGTTTGCGCTGCAGTTTCTGGTGCCACAGCAGGTCAATGTGTTGCGCGACAACGATTTGCTGTCGATCGATATCGTCATGGACGGCCTGAGCTGGCACCGTGCCCAGGTGATCGCGGAAAAATTACGTAACCTGATCAGCGTCTGCTCGGTGGAGCTGCAAGCGGCTGATTCGCAACGGGTTCAGCTTGCAAAGGCCACCGGCTGAAGCACCACTGCAAAAACTCGCAACGATGAATCGGCCAATGGCCGAACGGTTGGCCATTGTGGGGACTATTCTTGGCATCTGTGGTTAGAGACGCACCTGTCTAAACCGCTCGTTGCAGGATCGTTTCCATAAGGAGCCCGGATGCCCGTTCAACTCGCCACTCAGGATCGCTGGCTGGATCTCAATGACCTGCTGCGCGAGTTGGTCGCCCAGGGCTTCATCAGCCAGGACTCGGCCGAGCACGCACTGACTACCCGCCGTAATGCCAGCAACAGCCAGTTGCACCCGCTGGAATTTCTGGCCAGCCAACACCTCGACGACCTCAGCCGCCCCGGCAAACGCCTGGATCTGGAAAGCCTGACCCTGTGGCTCTCGCAGCAGGCCGGCCAGCCTTACTTGCGCATCGATCCGCTGAAAATTAACGTCGCGCAAATTACCCCGTTGATGTCCTACGCCTTTGCCCAGCGCCACAAGATTCTCGCGGTAGCGATCGACCGCAACGCCGTCACCGTCGCCAGCGCGCAGCCTTATGTGCGGAGCTGGGAAGCTGACCTGACCCACGTTCTACAGCTGCCGATCAAACGCGTGGTGGCCAACCCGGCAGACATCCAGCGCTTCAGTGTGGAGTTCTTCCGCCTGGCGAAATCGGTCAGCGGCGCGACCAACGCCGATCAGCAGATGAACACCCTGGGCAACTTCGAACAGTTGCTCAACCTCGGCGCCAGCGATCAGGAGCCGGACGCCAACGACGCGCACATCGTCAACATCGTCGACTGGTTGTTCCAGTACGCCTTCCAGCAGCGCGCCAGTGATATCCACATCGAACCGCGGCGCGAGCAAGGCACCGTGCGCTTTCGCATCGACGGCGTATTGCACAACGTCTATCAATTTCCACCGCAGGTGACCATGGCGATTGTCAGTCGCCTGAAAAGTCTGGGACGGATGAACGTCGCGGAAAAGCGCAAACCCCAGGACGGCCGGGTCAAAACCAAGACGCCGGATGGCGGCGAAGTGGAGTTGCGGCTGTCGACGCTACCCACCGCGTTCGGGGAAAAAATGGTCATGCGGATCTTCGATCCGGAAGTGCTGCTCAAAGACTTCGACCAGCTCGGTTTTTCTGCCGATGATCTGCGGCGCTGGCAGGACATGACCCGACAACCCAACGGCATCATTCTGGTCACAGGGCCAACCGGTTCAGGCAAGACCACCACGCTCTACACCACGCTGAAAAAACTCGCGACGCCAGAGGTCAACCTCTGCACCATCGAAGACCCGATCGAGATGGTCGAGCCGGCGTTCAATCAGATGCAGGTCCAGCACAACATCGACCTGACCTTTGCCAGCGGCGTGCGCGCACTGATGCGACAGGACCCGGATATCATCATGATCGGTGAGATCCGCGACCTCGAAACCGCCGAAATGGCTATTCAGGCAGCACTCACCGGACACCTGGTGCTGTCGACCCTGCACACCAACGACGCGCCGAGCGCCATCAGCCGCTTACTGGAGCTCGGCGTGCCGCATTACCTGATCAAAGCCACCGTGCTGGGGGTCATGGCGCAACGGCTGGTCCGCACTTTATGCCCGCATTGCAAGGCGCCGCTGACCCTGGGTGAAGACGACTGGCAAACCTTGACCCGCCCCTGGCAAGCACCGCTGCCAAGCAACGCCCAGCGCGCCATTGGCTGCCTGGAATGCCGCGACACCGGCTATCGCGGACGCGCCGGGGTCTACGAAATCATGCAAATGACCGACGGCGTCAAAGCCCTGATCAACCCCGACACCGACTTGCTCGCAGTCCGTCGCCAGGCATTCAAGGAAGGCATGCGCAGCCTGCGGCTGTCGGGTGCGCAAAAAGTGGCGGCGGGGCTGACGACGATTGAAGAGGTGCTGCGGGTTACGCCGCAGAGTGAGCAGAAATAGGGGGGGTTATCCTGGTCGAACACGCCGATGAACGCTACGGAACTCGTTTGGGGTATTGGCAATCCAACCCGCCAGAAATCCCACTGGAGTCACCCACAATGCGTTTTAAACTTGCTGCCGCTACGCTTGCCTTGCTGTCCCTGTCTGTAGGTTCAGCAATGGCCCATGAGCATGATCATGATGGCATCTTGCAAGAAGTTATTTCCTCAGGTGCGACCACCGCGTCCACCTACCTGACCTCCAGGGATCACAAGCTGGTCGTTGCCGCTCAGGACGACGCCAGCAGTTTCGTGGCCAGTGACGGCAATATTCGTGGTCCGTACCTGGAATCTGCGATGCAGAAAGTCCGTGCCGACAATCCAGGTTTGAAGGCCACCGACATGGAACTGGCCAACGCGATCCTGGCCAAGAACGCAGTCGCCCCGGAATAATTTTGTTGCTGTAAAAATGCCGCTCCCAAGAGCGGCATTTTTTTGCCCATTGCGATCCAGTGTGGGAGCGGGCTTGCTCGCGAAAGCAGTGTGTCAGTCGACATCAATGTTGAATGTTGAACCGCTTTCGCGAGCAAGCCCGCTCCCACAGAGGATTGATGTACGCCGTAACCTCAGCGGTATTCATCCACCGGCACGCAGGCACAGAACAGGTTGCGATCCCCGTAGACGTTGTCCACGCGATTCACCGTCGGCCAGTATTTATGCAGCTTGGTGTGCAGATCCGGGGTCACCGCTTGCTCAATGCTGTAGGGCCGATCCCAGACGCCGACAATGTCCGCCAACGTATGAGGCGAGCGTTTCAGTGGATTGTCCTCGGCAGACCAATTGCCATTCTGCACCTCGGCAATTTCTGCGCGAATGCTCAACATCGCGTTGATAAAGCGATCCAGCTCAGCCTTGGACTCGCTTTCGGTGGGCTCGACCATCAACGTTCCCGGCACCGGGAAAGACATGGTCGGTGCATGGAAACCGTAATCCATCAGCCGCTTGGCGACATCTTCTTCGCTGATACCGGTCTGCGCCTTGAGCGGTCGCAAGTCTAGGATGCATTCGTGCGCCACCCGCTCGTTGCGCCCGGTGTAGAGCACCGGGAAAGCACCGGACAAATGTTTCGCCAGATAGTTGGCCGAAAGAATCGCCACTTCGCTGGCATCGGCCAGTTGCGGCCCCATCATCGCGATGTACATCCAGCTGATCGGCAAAATGCTCGCACTGCCCCAAGGCGCCGCGCTGACTGCACCATTGTGCGGGTCAGGCCCGTCGATCGGCACCACCGGGTGATTGGCAACGAACGGTGCCAAATGCGCCCGCACGCCAATCGGCCCCATCCCCGGCCCGCCTCCGCCATGGGGAATGCAGAAGGTCTTGTGCAGGTTCATATGGGAAACATCGGCGCCGATATCCGCCGGCCGGGCCAGCCCGACCTGCGCATTGAGGTTGGCGCCATCCATGTACACCTGGCCACCATGGCTGTGGATAACTTCGCAGATTTCGCTGATGCCTTCTTCGTACACCCCATGGGTCGAAGGGTAAGTGGCCATCAGGCAGGAAAGCTTATCGCCGGCAGCCAGCGCCTTGGCTTTCAGGTCATCAAGGTCGACGTTACCGGCATCGTCGCAGTCGACGATCACCACCCGCATCCCAGCCATCTGCGCCGATGCCGGGTTGGTGCCGTGGGCTGATGCGGGAATCAGGCAGATGTCGCGTACACCTTGCTGACGGCTTTCGTGATATTTGCGGATCGCCAGCAACCCGGCGTATTCACCTTGGGCGCCGGAGTTGGGCTGCATGCAGATCGCATCAAAACCGGTGATCGCGCAGAGCCAGCTCTCCAGTTCGCTGATCATCAGCGAATAGCCGAACGCCTGCTCCTTCGGTGCAAAAGGGTGCAGATTGGCGAACTCTGGCCAGGTGATCGGGATCATCTCGCTGCTGGCGTTGAGTTTCATGGTGCAGGAGCCCAGCGGAATCATCGACTGGTTGAGCGCCAGGTCCTTGTTCTCCAGTTGCTTGAGGTAGCGAAGCATCTCGGTTTCGCTATGGTGGGCGTTGAACACCGGGTGGCGCAAAACCGGTGTGGCCCGCAACAAGCCGTCGGGAATCCCGGAGACCAGCGGCTCGCCATCCAGCTCGGCGACATCAAGCCCATGATCGGCGCCCAGGAACACATCAAACAACTTCGTCACGGTGCGTTCATCGCAGCTTTCGTCGAGACTCAAACCAACCTGTCCGCGTCCGAGAATCCGCAGGTTGATCTGTGCCGCTTTGGCGCTCTCGATGATTGCGGTCTGACTGCCGCCAACCTCCAGGGTCAAGGTGTCGAAGAAGTGCTGGTTGAGCCGGGTAATGCCGTTGCGCTCAAGCCCGGCAGCGAGAATGCAGGTCAGCCGGTGTACTCGTTGAGCAATCCGTTTAAGCCCCTGCGGGCCATGATAGACCGCGTAAAAACTGGCGATGTTGGCCAGCAATACCTGGGCCGTGCAGATGTTCGAATTGGCCTTCTCGCGGCGGATGTGTTGCTCGCGGGTTTGCAGGGCCATGCGCAGTGCGACGTTGCCGCGAGCATCTTTCGACACTCCGATGATCCGCCCGGGAATCGCCCGTTTGTATTCATCGCGGCTGGCGAAGAACGCTGCGTGAGGGCCGCCATAACCCATCGGCACGCCAAAGCGCTGGGAAGAACCAAACACCACATCAGCGCCCTGCTCACCCGGCGGCGTCAGCAACAACAGGCTCAGCAGATCAGTCGCAACGCAGGCCAGCGCCTGTTGCGCATGCAAGTGGTCAATCAGCGGGCGCAGGTCGCGGATCTCACCGTGGGTATCGGGATACTGCAGCAGTGCGCCAAATACCTGATGCCGTTTCAAGTTATCCACAGCGTCGACGATCAGCTCGAAGCCAAAGCCTTCAGCGCGAGTCTGCACCACGGAAATGGTTTGCGGGTGGCAGTTTTCGTCGACGAAGAACAGATTGCTTTTCGACTTGGCGACACGCTTGGCCAGCGCCATGGCTTCGGCCGCAGCCGTGGCTTCGTCGAGCAACGAGGCGTTGGCCAGTTCCAGGCCTGTAAGGTCGATGGTCAATTGCTGGAAATTGAGCAGCGCTTCGAGTCGCCCCTGAGCAATCTCTGGCTGATACGGAGTGTAAGCGGTGTACCAACCGGGATTTTCCAGCACGTTGCGCAAGATCACCGCGGGCAGAAGGGTGCCGTGGTAACCCATGCCGATCAGGCTGGTCCAGACCTGATTCTGTTCGGCATAGCCGCGCAGTTTTGCCAGCGCGGCCTCTTCATCGAGCGCTGGCGGCAAGTCCAGTGCGCGGTTGAGGCGAATTCCCGGCGGCACCGTCTGCTCGATCAGCTCGACACGGCTGCCGAGCCCGAGGCTGTCGAGCATCGCCTGCTGCTCGGCGGTGTCCGGCCCCAAGTGGCGCCGCAGAAAGGCATTCGGGTCTCGTAACTGACTCAAGGATGGCAACTGGGACATGACGGGCTCTCTCTTGAATGGCGCTCAGCGTCGATGCAACTCGATCAAAGCAGCATAGCTCCCCTGCGCGGACGGCATGGCGTCTTTGCGCAATCAGGCTCATCATGTGCGGCGCATATAACTACCGTCAGCCAATCGGGTGCACTGATCGTCATGAGCCAACTGCCTTTTCTACCGTTTTCCAAACCCACCATCGATGAAGCCACCATTGCCTCTGTCGGCGATGTCTTGCGCTCCGGCTGGATCACCAGCGGGCCCAAGGTTCAGGCGTTCGAAGCCCAGCTCTCGGAGTTTTTGGGCGGCCGCCCGGTGCGCACGTTCAACTCCGGGACCTGCACCATGGAGATCGCCCTGCGCATCGCCGGGATCGGTGCCGGTGACGAAGTCATCACCACGCCGATTTCCTGGGTCGCCACGGCCAACGTGATTCTCGAAGTGGGCGCCACTCCGGTGTTTGCCGACATCGACCCGGTCACTCGCAACATCGACCTGGACCAGCTCGAAGCGGCCATTACCCCGCGTACCAAGGCAATCATCCCGGTGTACCTCGCCGGTTTGCCGGTGGACATGAGCCGCCTTTACGCGATCGCCAAAAAACATGGCCTGCGCATTGTCGAAGACGCCGCCCAGGCACTGGGTTCGAGCTGGAACGGTCAGCGCATCGGCGCCACAGGCGATTTCGTGTCGTTCAGCTTCCAGGCGAACAAGAACGTCACCTCCTCGGAAGGTGGCTGCCTGGTATTGAACAACGCTGAAGAAGTGCGGCTGGCCGAGAAATATCGCCTGCAAGGCGTGACCCGCACAGGCTTCGACGGCCTGGACGTCGATGTGCTGGGTGGCAAGTTCAACATGACCGACGTGGCGGCGGCCATTGGCCTGGGCCAATTCGCCCACATTGAAGCCATCACCGCTCACCGCCGCGAGCTGGCCAAACATTACTTCGCCTGTTTCGGCAGCGATTTCGAAGCCAAGTACGGTGCACAGCTGCCACCGGCGGACTTCACCAACAGCAACTGGCACTTGTTCCAACTGGTGTTGCCAGAGCGCAAGGACGGCAAGCCGGCCCGCGCGACCTTTATGGAGCAAATGCAGGAACTGGGCGTCGGTATCGGCTACCACTACCCGCCGATCCACCTGCTGAGCCTTTACCGCGAACGCGGTTTCAAGGAAGGCATGTTCCCGGTGTCCGAGCGTGTCGGTCGCCTGATCGTTTCGCTGCCGATGTTCTCGGCCATGAGCAAAAGCGACGTCGAGCGTTCGGTTGCAGCGGTGAAGGAGGTTTTGCAGCGGTGAGGTGAGATTGACGCTTTTGTAGGAGCACGGCTTGCCGGCGATGGCGATCTTGAGGCCGCTATCGCCGGCAAGCCGTGCTCCTACGGGGCGAGCATTACTCGCCGATGGCGTTCTTGTAGCCAGTAGGGTCGAGCAGCTTGTCCAGTTCAGAGGTATCACTTGGCTCGAGCTTGAAGAACCAGCTGTCGTATGGCGCGCTGTTGACCAGTTCCGGGCTGTTGGCCAACTCTTCGTTAATCGCGATGACTGTACCGGAGACCGGTGAGTAGATATCCGAAGCGGCCTTGACCGACTCGACTACGCCCGCAGCATCACCGGCAGCGAACACCTTGCCGATTTCCGGCAGCTCGACGAACACTACGTCACCCAAGGCTTCCTGAGCATGGTCTGAAATACCGACTTTTACGCCGCCATCTTCATCCAGACGGGCCCATTCGTGACTTTCGGCAAAACGCAGGTCGGCAGGGATATCGCTCATGTTCTGTGTCCTCAAGAAGAAATGTCAGCGGTGTTGGCCCGCCAGAAAAAGTTAGATCAGGGTTTTGCCGTGACGCACGAAGGTCGGTTTAACCACCCGAACCGGGTACCACTTGCCACGAATTTCCACTTCTGCCCGGTCGGCGGTTGCCATCGGTACCCGCGCCAGGGCGATCGATTTGCTAAGCGTAGGAGAGAAACTACCACTGGTGATCTCCCCTTCGCCAACATCAGCGATGCGAACCACCTGATGGGCACGTAAAACCCCACGCTCTTCGAGCACCAGGCCGACCAGTTTGTACTTGATGCCAGCCGCCCGCTCGGCCTCAAGCGCTGCCCGGCCGATGAACTGACGAGCAGCCGGTTCCCAGGCAATGCTCCAGGCCATATTGGAAGCCAGCGGTGAGACATCCTGATGAATGTCCTGACCGTAGAGGTTCATTCCGGCCTCAAGACGCAGCGTGTCACGCGCGCCGAGGCCAATCGGCGATATGCCCGCACCCACCAGATCGTTGAAGAATCCCGGCGCCTGATCGGCCGGCAAGGCAATTTCCAGACCGTCTTCGCCGGTGTAACCGGTACGGGCGATGAACCAGTCACCGTCACATTGCCCTTCGAACGGTTTGAGCTGCTGGATCAGCGTGCCACGGGACTGGGTCACCAGTTCGGCGATCTTTTGCCGCGCCTGCGGACCTTGAATCGCCAGCATCGCCAACTCGCAGCGCTCGTGTAGTTGCACCTGATAGTCGCCGAGCTGGGCCTGCATCCAGGCCATGTCCTGATCGCGCGTGGCAGCGTTCACCACCAGACGGTAAGCGTCTTCCAGGCGATAAACGATCATGTCGTCGACCACCCCGCCCCGTTCATTGAGCATGGTGCTGTACAAGGCACGGCCGACGCTGTGCAGACGTTCGACATCATTGGCCAGCAAATGCTGGAGCCAGGCCTTGGCCTGAGGGCCGCTGACATCGATTACGGTCATATGGGATACATCGAAAACCCCACAGTCGCGGCGCACCTGATGGTGTTCCTCGACCTGAGAGCCGTAATGCAGTGGCATATCCCAACCGCCAAAATCGACCATCTTCGCGCCGAGTGCGAGATGAAGGTCATACAGAGGCGTACGCTGTCCCATGGGTTTCTCCTTCCGGGCGTGGCGAAGGTACGGACAGGTGCTGTATGGTTGAAAGCCTTGAAATAGAAGGCTTCCAGCCAATTTCAGCGACCCGGTCTGAAGGACGAACCGCACCGAATGCCGCGCATTGTAGCCGCAAGGTGTAGGACTGACACCTAGCCGTTTCGATGTGCCGAACGTCTGATCAATCCGATGACTGGCAACAGGCCCACCAGAATCAGCGTCAGCGCCGGCAACGACGCCCGCGCCCACTCACCTTCACTGGTCATTTCGAAGATCCGCACTGCCAGCGTGTCCCAGCCAAACGGGCGCATCAGCAAGGTCGCGGGCATTTCCTTGAGCACATCGACGAACACCAGCAACGCCGCGCTCAACGTACCGGGCAGCAACAGCGGCAGATACACCTTGAAAAACAGTCGTGGCCCACTGACACCCAAACTGCGTGCAGCTTCCGGCAACGACGGGCGGATCCGCGCCAGGCTATTTTCCAACGGCCCGTAGGCCACCGCGATAAAGCGCACCAGATACGCCAGCAGTAACGCCGACAGGCTGCCCAACAGCAACGGCTTGCCTGCACCACCAAGCCAGCCCGACAGCGGCACCACCAGCTCGCGGTCCAGATAACTGAACGCCAGCATGATCGATACCGCCAGCACCGAACCGGGCAAGGCGTAGCCGATATTGGCCAGGCTGACCCCGGAACGAATCGCCCGGGTCGGCGCCAGGCGCCGGGCAAACACCAGCAGCAGCGCGACGCTGACAGTGATCAGCGCGGCCATGGTGCCCAGGTACAGCGTATGCATGATCAGCCCGGCGTAACGCTCATCCAGGTCAAAGCGCCCGCGCTGCCAGAACCACGCCACCAGTTGCAGCAATGGAATGACAAACGCGCAGGCAAACACCAGCCCGCACCAACTGGTGGCGGCCACGGCCTTGAACCCGCGCAGGTGATAGAGCGCCTTGCCTCGCGGCCGCTCGTTACTCGCCCGACTGACACCACGAGCACGGCGTTCGCCGTAAAGCAGCAGCATCACCACCAGCAGCAACAGGCTGGCCAGCTGTGCGGCGCTCGACAGGCTGAAGAAGCCGTACCAGGTCTTGTAGATCGCCGTGGTGAAGGTGTCGAAATTGAACACCGATACCGCACCGAAATCCGCCAGCGTCTCCATCAACGCCAAGGCCACTCCGGCACCTATCGCCGGCCGCGCCATCGGCAACGCCACGCGCCAGAATGCTTGCCACGGTGATTGGCCGAGCACTCGCGCAGCCTCCATCAGACCTTTGCCCTGAGCCAGAAATGCGGTGCGCGCCAGCAGGTAGACGTAGGGATAGAACACCAGCACCAACACCAGAATCACCCCGCCGGTGGAGCGCACGCGTGGCAGCCGTAAACCGCTGCCGAACCATTCGCGCAGCAGGGTTTGCACGGCGCCTGAGAAATCCAGCAGCCCAACAAAAACGAACGCCAGCACATAGGCCGGGATCGCAAACGGCAGCATCAGCGCCCAGTCCAGCCAGCGTCGTCCGGGGAATTCGCAGAGGCTGGTCAGCCACGCCAGGCTCACGCCCAACAGCGTGACGCCAATTCCGACGCCGAGGATCAGCGTCAGGGTGTTGCCCAGCAGGCGCGGCATCTGGGTGTCCCACAGGTGCGACCATATCTGCAGGTCGACGGTTTGCCACGACAGCAGCAACACGCTCAGCGGCAGCAGCACCAGAGCGGCAACGACGAAAACCAACGGATACCAACGGCGTTGGGCGGGATGGGCCAAGGAAAAGCTCTCTGGGGGTGAATCCGCAAAAAGATCGCAGCCTGCGGCAGCTCCTACGCGGGGTTTGTGTTCCCCCTGTAGGAGCTGCCGCAGGCTGCGATCTTTTGATCTTTAGTGCTTCGGACTCAGTTCCAGCCCGCGCGGTCCATCAGGCGAATGGCCTCTGCCTGGCGCAGGCCAGCGACTTCAACCGGCAGGGTGTCCGGGATGAACTTGCCCCAGGCCTCGACTTCAGCGGACGGTTTCACCGTCGGGTTGGCCGGGAACTCCTGGTTAACGTCGGCGAAGATTTTTTGCGCTTCAGGCGTGGTCATCCATTCCACCAGAGCCTTGGCGGCTTCCGGGTGCGGCGCGTATTTGGTCAGGCCAATGCCCGACAGGTTCACGTGTACGCCACGGTCAGCCTGGTTCGGCCAGAACAGTTTGACCGGCAGATCCGGCTTCTGCTGGTGCAGACGACCGTAGTAGTAAGTGTTGACGATACCGACGTCGCACTGCCCGGCGTTGATGGCTTGCAGTACGGCAATGTCGTCGGAGAACACGTCAGTGGACAGGTTGCGAACCCAACCCTTGATGATTTCTTCGGTTTTTTCCGCGCCATGAGTTTCGATCAGGGTCGCAGTCAGCGATTGGTTGTAGACCTTCTTCGCGGTACGCAGGCACAGACGACCTTCCCACTGCTTGTCAGCCAGTGCTTCGTAGGTGGTCAGGTCCGAGGGTTTTACCCGGTCGGTGGAATAGGCGATGGTCCGCGCCCGCAGGCTCAGACCGGTCCAGGCGTGAGAAGCGGCGCGGTATTGCAGTGGAATGTTGGTATCGATCACTTTCGAGGTGAACGGCTGCAGGATGCCCATTTGCTCGGCCTGCCAGAGGTTGCCGGCATCGACGGTGAGCAGCAGGTCGGCGGTGGCGTTCTCGCCTTCGGCCTTGATGCGCTGCATCAGCGGCGCTTCCTTGTCGGTGATGAACTTCACCTTTACGCCGGTTTTTTGGGTGTAAGCATCGAAGACCGGTTTGATCAGTTCGTCGATACGTGAGGAGTAGACCACCACCTCGTCAGCGGCCTGAGCGGTGGTGCCAATCAGGGTCAGGGCGAGGGCTGTCAGTAGACGCTTCGGTGCCAACATGGGAGCGGTCTCTCGAAATCAAAAATGAGTCGAAATGATAAGGACTCACATTTGGCTTCTCAACCGATCCCTCTGCGGAGGAGTTACGAGATATTGCACAACCGGGGATTGATGGTGAATGTGCCGCCGCCATCGCGAGCAAGCTCGCTCCCACAGGGAATCTCCTTGAAGCGCACATTCGTGTGAACAAAGAAGATCAAGTGTGGGAGCGAGCTTGCTCGCGATGAGGGCATCAGCTCCGACGCAAAATGTCAGGCCTTGGCCAGCTCCGGCAGATCCCCGATCAATCCAAGCGCTTCGCGCACGAACAGCGCCTTGGCTTCGGGCATCTGGTCGACCATTTTCAACCCGGTATTACGCAACCAGCGCAGCGGCAAAGGGTCGGCCTGGAATAAACGTTCAAAACCTTCCATCGCCGCCATCAACGCCAGGTTGTGCGGCATGCGTCGACGCTCGTAGCGGCTGAGGACTTTCACATCCGCCAGACGCTCACCACGGCTGGTCGCGTGCAATAGCACTTCGGCCAGAACCGCCGCATCGAGGAAACCGAGGTTGACGCCCTGCCCGGCCAACGGGTGAATGGTGTGAGCGGCGTCGCCGATCAGCGCCAGGCCTTCAGCCACATAGCGCTTGGCGTGACGCTGACGCAGCGGCACGCACAGTCGTGGATCAGCGCTCAGCACGCTGCCAAGGCGCCCTTCAAAGGCACGCTCCAGTTCACGGCAGAAGCCTTCATCGTCCAGCGCCATCAGGCGTTCGGCTTCGCTCGGGGTGGTCGACCAGACGATCGAGCACCAGTCTTGCTGGCCGTCACGCTCCAATGGCAGGAACGCCAGCGGACCGTGGTCGGTAAAACGCTGCCAGGCCGTCATCTGATGCGGCAGCGAACTGCGAACGCTGGTGACGATGGCGTGATGCAGGTAATCCCACTCGCGAGTCGCGACACCGGTGAGGCGGCGCACCGCCGAGTTGGCGCCGTCAGCCGCGATCACCAGCGGTGCACGCAGCGTGCGGCCATCGGCCAGGGTCAGCAGCCAGTCGTCGCCGGAACGGCGCATCTGCTCCAGGCGCGCATTGGCCAGCAGGCCCAGGTCGCAATCGTGCAGGCGATCAAGCAATGCATCCTGCACCACCCGGTTCTCGACGATATGCCCGAGCGTCTCGGCGTGGACGCTGGTGGCCGAGAAATGAATCTGCCCGGTGCCGCTGCCGTCCCAGACATGCATGTCGGTATAAGCGCTGCTGCGCCGGCTGATGACGCCTTCCCACACACCCAGACGTTCCAGGATCCGCTGACTGGCGGCCGACAAGGCACTCACCCGAGGCTCGAACGCCGACTGCGCATCGAAGGGTTTGACGCTCATGGGGCTGCCGTCGAGCAGCAGGACTTCCAGCCCACTGTTCTGTAACGCCAGCGCCAACGCGCTCCCGACCATTCCGGCCCCGACTATCAGCAGATCTGCGCGCATTTCCATGCTTTAAGCCTGTCTCGCTTGCGGCTTGAGCCGCACGTAAAGGGTTTTATCGACCCGCGCCACCAAGGCGCCGTCGTGAATCTCGATCTGCAGCCACTTAACCATCGGAACGTGTTCCCAACCCCATCGCTTGCCGAGCGAACCAGCGTTTGGCCGGCGGCAACAGATCGAGGCCCAGCAGGCCGATGTTGCGGCCCAGCGAAACCAGCGGTTGGGTACTGCCGAACAAACGGGTGACCTGATCGGAGAAACCCACGGTGAGGTGCTGGTCCAGGCGCTGGCGTTCGCGGTAAGCCTGCAAGGTGGCGAAGTCACCCGGCGCGCTCTGGCTGGCGAGCAATGCTTCGGCCAAGGCCTGAGCGTCCCGCAGCGACAGATTGAAGCCCTGACCGGCAATCGGGTGCAGGCTGTGGGCGGCGTTGCCCAATACGGCCAGATGCGGACGCACCTGCTCTTCGGCTTCAATCAGCGACAACGGGTACAGATGCCGCGCACCGACCTGCTTGAGGGTGCCGAGGCGATAGCCGAATACGCCCTGCAGCTCGCTGAGGAAGCTGCGCTCATCGAGTGCGGCCAGACGCTGCGCGTCCATGCCCAGGCGAGTCCAGACCAGCGCGCAGCGGTTATCCGGCAGCGGCAGCAGGGCCATCGGGCCGTCATCGGTGAAGCGCTCGAACGCCATGCCGTTGTGGGCTTCGCTGGGGGTGATGTTGGCGATCAATGCACTTTGATTGTACGGACGCTTTTTGACGCCGATCCCCAGCTGCTCGCGCAAGCCCGAACGACCGCCATCGGCCAGCACCGCGAGGTCGCATTCAAGGCTGACTTCATCGTTGAGGGTCAAGCGATAGCCGTCTTCCAGCGGTTCCATGCGCGTGACTTCAGCCGGGCAGCGCCAGCTGATCACGTCCTTGTCCAGGCCCTGCCAGAGGCATTGACCCAGCCAGGCGTTTTCCACCACATAACCCAAGGCCGGAACGCCCTCTTCCATGGCCGACAGCCGCGCGGTAGAGAAACGCCCACGATCCGAGACATGGATCTGTTTGATCGGCTCGGCGCGGCGGGAGATTTCCTGCCACAGACCCAGCCGCTGATAAATTTGCCGAGCACCAAAGGACAGCGCCGAAGAGCGCGCGTCATAGCTTGGCTGGTAGGTATGACCAGGCGCGAACGGTTCGATCAGCACGATCTTCCAGCCACGGGCACGGGCACCGGCCTGCAAGGCCAACGCCAGACTGGCGCCAACCAGACCGCCACCGATGATTGCCAGATTGACTCTGCTCATGCTGCTTCAGTCCGCGCAGCGGCCATCAAGGCCTCGATCTCGGCGACCGTTTTCGGCGCGCCGTTGGTCAGGATTTCACAGCCCTGTCTGGTTACCACCACGTCATCCTCGATGCGTACGCCAATGCCGCGCCACTTCTTCGCCACGCTCATGTTGTCCGGGGCAATGTAGATACCCGGCTCGACGGTCAACGCCATGCCGACTTCCAGCACCCGCCATTCACCGCCGACCTTGTAATCGCCGACGTCATGCACATCCATGCCCAGCCAATGGCCGGCGCGGTGCATGTAAAACGCCTTGTAGGCTTCGCTGGCGATCAACTCGTCTACGTCGCCCTGTAACAAACCGAGCTTCACCAGACCGGCCGTAATCACCTGAACCGTCGCCTCGTGCGCCTGATTCCAGTGCTTGTTGGGTGCGATCTGGGCAAACGCGGCTTCCTGCGACGCCAACACCAACTCGTAGATCGCCTTCTGTTCCGGCGAATACTTGCCGTTGACCGGCCAGGTGCGGGTGATGTCGCTGGCGTAGCAGTCGATCTCGCAACCGGCGTCGATCAACACCAGATCGCCGTCCTTGAGCAGCGCGTCATTCTGCTGGTAATGCAGGATGCAACTATTGCGCCCGGCAGCGACGATCGAACCATAGGCCGGCATTTTCGCCCCGCCTTTGCGGAACTCGTAATCGAGTTCGGCTTCCAGGCTGAACTCATGCAAGCCGGCACGGCTGGCCTGCATGGCGCGAATGTGGGCTTGCGCGGAAATCCGTGCGGCTTCGCGCATCACTTTCACTTCTGCTGCCGATTTATACAGGCGCATGTCGTGCAGCAAATGATCCAGCGCAACGAATTCGTTCGGCGGCTGGGCGCCCAGGTGCGCTTTAGAGCGGATCACGTTGATCCAGTCCATCAGGTGACGATCGAATTCGGGGTTGCTGCCCATGGCCGAATAAACCCGGTCACGGCCTTCGATCAGGCCCGGCAGGATGTCGTCGATGTCGGTGATCGGAAAGGCGTCGTCGGCACCGAAATCGCGGATCGCGCCTTCCTGCCCCGCACGCAGGCCGTCCCACAGTTCGCGTTCGGCGTTGCGTTCACGGCAGAACAGAATGTATTCGCCATGTTCACGCCCGGGCATCAGCACGATGACGGCCTGAGGCTCGGGAAAACCGCTCAGGTACTGGAAGTCGCTGTCCTGACGGTAAACGTGCTCGACGTCGCGGTTGCGGATCGCCACGGCCGCGGCCGGCAGGATTGCGATGCTGTTGGGTTCCATCTGCGCCATCAACGCCTTGCGGCGGCGGGTGTATTCCGATTTAGGGATATGAATCATGGGCAGATGGCAGTCCCTTACAAACGATCAGTGCAGAGAAGGTTTGGCAGCAGCGGCTTGCGCCGGTTTCTTGGTCTCGGCGAACAGCAGCAATGGCGCGACGCGCAGGTATTCCATCACTTCCATGTAGTCGCCTTCGCCGTCTTCGGACTCTTCCAGGGCATCTTGCACCTGAGCGATGGCGGCGAGGTCTTGCAGCACTTCCTGGGCATCTTTGCTCAGTTCCAGGCCGCCCGCGTTCACGCCGAAGCCGTGGAGGAAGCCCTGGCACCATTGGCCCAGCGCAGCGGCACGTTCGGTGAGCGGCGCGTCGTCGGTCGGCAGCAACAGGACCACGGTGACGTCGTCGCCCGTCAACTCGCCCTTGACCATTTCTTGCAGGCCGATCAGCGCGTTGCGTACGTTATCGGCCGGTTCGGTTTCCAGCAGCTCGGCGACGTCAGCCAACCAGGTGTCGGCATCAAAGCCGACACCGGTGCAACTGCGGCCCAGCAGCACGCCGTGAAGCTCGGCAGGGGAGCAAGGATGGCCGCTGGAGCTCAGCAGGGTGGCAAAGGCGTTATACGGGGAATTCTGAGTGGTCATGGGCAGCTAGGCGCCAGACGGCGCTATGTCTAGAATGAAGGCCTTGTATCCTACATCGACAGACTCGCCAAGACTATTAAAGGCTGTCCGCCAGTTACCGCCCATCAGACAAATCCCGTGGAACACGTATGGAAGACACCGACTTGCAAGCGCTGATGGCCAGACTCGAGCTGCTAATTGCCCGAGTCGAGCAACTTAAGAGCCAAAACGGACTCTTATTAGCTCAGGAAAAGACCTGGCGCGAGGAACGCGCTCATCTCATTGAAAAAAACGAAATCGCTCGGCGTAAGGTCGAATCGATGATTTCGCGCCTCAAGGCCCTGGAGCAAGACTCATGAGTTCAAGCAATAGCGTTACCGTGCAGATCCTCGACAAAGAGTACTCGATCATTTGCCCCCAGGAAGAGCGCAGCAACCTGGTGAGCGCCGCCCGTTACCTGGACGGCAAAATGCGCGAGATCCGCAGCAGCGGCAAAGTCATCGGCGCCGATCGCATCGCCGTGATGGCCGCGCTGAACATTACCCACGATCTGCTGCACACCCGGGAACGCCCTGATGTACAGGCCAGTGGCTCGACCCGCGAGCAGGTGCGTGATCTGCTTGATCGAGTGGATCTGGTGCTCGCCACCGATCCGGATGTCAGCAAGGGCTGATTCCTGAGGGTGGTTGCGGTATACTCGCGGCACTCCCTGGGGTGCTTGCCAGTTGGCGATGTCCCTGAGCCGATTCGCACTACCCTGGAGGTTGCACGTTGGGCCGGTGTGCATGTCCGCTAGACGGAAAGCCTTAAGGCCTACTGCATCTTCCACCTTGAACTTTCGGGTTCAAGGGCTAAGTCGACAGCGGTTCATCCGGGGAGCCTGATTCAAGCCGATGCCAGTTTTTTGCTGGCATCGGCTTTTTACGAAGCCACCGTCCTGGTGCCTTCGACACTCGAACAGCCCATGACGATGACCGAACCTGCGCCGCTTTCCCGCCCGCAACTTCGACGCATGCTGCGCAAGGCCCGTCGCGCACTCTCGCACTGCGAACAACGCGAGGCCGCCCGCGGGCTATATCGGCAATTGGCGCAACATCCGCTGTTTCGCCGCGCAAAACACATTTCCCTGTACCTGCCCACCGACGGTGAAATCGATCCGCGCCTGCTGCTGCGCGCCGCTCAACGTCGGGGCAAGGCGACTTACCTGCCGGTACTCAGCGCCTGGCCGCGAACCAAGATGGTCTTCCAGCGGATTCGCCCCGGTGAAAAGCTGCGGCCCAACCGCTTTCGCATTCTCGAACCACGGGTCAACCAGGCTAAGCAACGCAAGGTCTGGGCACTGGATCTGGTGTTGTTGCCGTTGGTCGGTTTTGACGAACACGGTGGACGTCTGGGGATGGGTGGCGGTTTCTACGATCGCAGCCTGGCCTATCTGGCGCGCCGCAAAAACTGGCGCAAGCCGACGCTGCTGGGCCTGGCCCATGAATGTCAGAAAGTCGAAAAACTGGCTCAAGCGAGCTGGGATGTACCGTTGCAAGGAACGGTGACTGACAGGAAGTGGTATTTCGCAGGCTAGACTCAGACGCCACTGCCATCAGCGGCGTCGTTTGCAGCGGTTTTAGCGCTTGTGCGGCTTTAGATGTTGTTGCTGTTGCTGTTGTGCAACTTCGATCGGTGCATCGGTCTTGTTCGCCCACAGGCTTTGCGCATAGCCCGTGGTTACGACGCCCAGGCCGAACACAATAACTAAAATCCACAGTAAATCCGGTTTGCGTTTCATCGATTGCCCCCCTCAGGCATGTTACTTACGATGACAGCAACGGTATCCGAAATAGGCCGTGCAGCAGCGTCTCGCTTAAAAGTCCGGCATTTTGCGGTAACGTGAAGCGACACGCAAACGCTGGCGTCAACCGACCGTCGGTTTGTCATAAAATTGTCGGGCAACTTTCCCGGCCACCTCTTTCGGAGCAAAAAAGATGGCCTATTGGCTTATGAAATCCGAGCCCGACGAGCTCTCGATCAAAGGCCTGGAGAAGCTCGGCGAAGCCCGCTGGGACGGCGTTCGCAACTACCAGGCACGTAATTTTTTGCGGGCCATGGCCGTCGGCGACGCGTTTTTCTTTTATCACTCCAGCTGCCCCGAGCCGGGCATCGCCGGGATCGGGCGAATCATTGAAGCGGCGTATCCGGACCCGACGGCGCTGGAGCCGGAGAGTGTTTATTTCGACCCCAAGGCCACGCCCGAGAAAAATGCCTGGAGCGCGATCAATGTCGCTCACGTCGAGACATTTCCTAAAGTGCTGAAGCTCGACTATCTGAAACAACAGGCGGCACTGGCAGAGATGCCGCTGGTGCAGAAAGGCTCCCGACTGTCGGTGATGCCGGTGACGGCCGAGCAGTGGGCGGCGGTGATTGCTTTACGAGCGTGAACGATGTAGCGATTGCCAGGACGCCTTCGCGAGCAAGCCCGCTCCCACATTAGATCTGCGCCGAATGCAAAACCTGCAGCCACTGGAGAGCAACTGTGGGAGCGGGCTTGCTCGCGAAGAGGCCCGCCCTAACAGCGAAGGCTTATTGAATGATCAGGTTGTTGAACAACAGGTCGTCAACCACCGGTTTGCCGGTTTCGTCATTCATCACTTGCTGGGTCTGCTTCAAGGCTTCCTGACGCAACTTCTCTTTCGCCTCGACGTTGTTCATGGCCTCGGTGGTTTGCTGGGCGAACAGTGCCACCAGCTGATTACGGATCAACGGCTCGTTGGCCTTCACGGCCTTGATGGCTTCCTCACCGGTTACCCGCAACGCCACGTCAGCCTTGTAGACCTTGAGCTTCGGGGTGCCATCCAGCCCGTAGTTGCCCACGAACGGCGGGGTCAGGCTGATATAACTGACTTTCGGCGCCTCGCCTTCTTTGGCTTCTTTGGCTTCTTCGGCCATCGCTGCCACAGGCAGAGACAGGGCCAGCATCAACATGATCCACGCTTTCACAATTCGCTCCTCATCCGGTTTGCGGCCTAGCATAACGACCCGCAGCCCAAGCACAAAGCTTATGGCTGACTATCAGGGTCGGGCATGCTCGTTGACCCGTTGACTCACACACCTACACTTATCGGCCATCACTCCCAAAGGAATAGCCCTGATGAAAGCCGTGCTGTGCAAAGCCTTCGGCCCTGCCGAATCGCTGGTGCTGGAAGAAGTCGCCAGTCCTGTCGCCAAGAAGAACGAAATCCTGCTGGATGTGCATGCGGCCGGGGTTAACTTCCCGGACACGCTGATCATCGAGGGCAAATACCAGTTCAAGCCGCCCTTCCCGTTTTCGCCGGGCGGTGAAGCCGCTGGCGTGGTGAGCGCGGTGGGCGAAAAAGTCAGCCATCTCAAGGTCGGTGACCGGGTCATGGCACTGACCGGCTGGGGCAGCTTTGCCGAGCAAGTCGCGGTGCCGGGCTACAACGTGCTGCCCATCCCGCCGTCCATGGACTTCAACACCGCCGCCGCCTTCAGCATGACCTATGGCACCTCGATGCACGCCCTGAAACAGCGCGGCAACCTGCAACCGGGGGAAACCCTGCTGGTGCTCGGCGCTTCGGGTGGTGTTGGCCTGGCCGCCGTGGAAATCGGTAAAGCCATGGGCGCCCGGGTCATCGCCGCCGCCAGCAGCGCCGAGAAACTCGCAGTAGCCAAGGCCGCCGGCGCCGATGAGTTGATCAACTACAGCGAAGCCAACCTCAAGGACGAAATCAAGCGTCTGACCGACGGCAACGGTGCCGACGTGATCTACGATCCGGTGGGTGGCGACCTGTTCGATCAGGCGATCCGCGCCATTGCCTGGAACGGTCGCCTGCTGGTGGTTGGTTTCGCCAGCGGACGCATCCCGGAACTGCCGGTAAACCTCGCCCTACTCAAGGGTGCAGCCGTGGTTGGCGTGTTCTGGGGCGCCTTTGCCCAACGCCAGCCGCAAGACAACGCCGCAAACTTCCAGCAACTGTTTGGCTGGTTCGCCGAAGGCAAGCTCAAGCCTCTGGTGTCGCAGGTTTACCCGTTGGCTCAGGCCGCCAACGCCATCAACGATCTGGGCCAGCGCAAGGCCGTTGGAAAGGTGGTCGTGCAGGTACGGTGAACAAGACTCCCTGCTACTCTTCGAGTCTGTTTACCCATCACAGGACGGAGGATGAGCATGATGCTGCGCAAATTGTTATTGGGCCTGGCTGTCTTGCCTGCACTGGTGATTTCAACGCAGACACCGGCAAATCAGAGTGACAAGGCGGCCCAGGGTCTGCGAAATGTCACGGTGCTGATCGTCCGACACGCGGAAAAGCCCGATCAGGGTACCGGGTTGAGCCCTCGTGGCGAGCAGCGCGCAGAGGCTTATGCGCACTATTTCGACCCGCTGCAACTGGGCGGCAAGAACCTGGTACCGCAACGACTGATCGCCACCAGCGACAGTAAGTCCAGCGCGCGACCACGGCTGACCCTGACACCGCTATCGCAGCGTCTGCACATTCCGATCGAGCAACCCTATGCCGATGAAGAAGTCGACAAACTGGTCAAATCGCTGAGCAAGAAGAACCAGGCCTCGGTCCTATTGATAGCCTGGCATCACGGGCATATCGACAATTTGATCGAAGCGTTCGGCGGCGATGGCCAAGCGTTGACCGGGCAGAAATCCTGGCCAGAGGACGTCTATGACTGGCTGATCGTATTGCGCTTCGATGACCAGGGGCAATTGGTCGAATCCCATAGCCAGAAGATCCAGGAACATCTGTTGCCCGGTGATGGCAGCTGATTATCGGGATCACCCCCCTCCCTTGCACCGGATCCATCCTGATCTGGTGCACAAAACAACTCACGCTCCCACTCCCTTACACCTGAGCGACATGTTCATAAAAGAACATGCGACTTTGTTCATTTGCTCCAATTTGACAGATGAGAAGCAGTGCTATTTTCGGTAATGAAACTGTAACATTCGCATCCGCAGTCAAAACAAGAAATTTGGAGCTCTTGAATGTTTGCTTTTTTTCGTCCTGCCGCACATCAGGCTCCATTGCCTGAAGAACACGTAGACAGCACTTACCGGCGCTTGCGCTGGCAAATCTTCGCCGGGATTTTCTTTGGCTATGCGGGTTATTACCTGCTGCGCAAAAACTTCTCCCTGGCCATGCCGTACCTGATCGACGAAGGCTACACCCGTGGCCAATTGGGCCTGGCGATGTCGGCGATTGCGATTGCTTACGGCTTGTCGAAGTTTTTGATGGGCCTGGTGTCGGACCGTTCCAACCCGCGTTACTTCCTGCCCTTCGGCTTGCTGGTATCCGCCGGGGTCATGTTCATTTTCGGTTTCGCACCCTGGGCAACGTCCAGCGTGACCATGATGTTCATCCTGCTGTTCATCAACGGCTGGGCCCAGGGCATGGGCTGGCCGCCAAGTGGCCGGACCATGGTGCACTGGTGGTCGCAGAAAGAACGGGGTGGTGTAGTTTCGGTCTGGAACGTTGCGCATAACGTCGGCGGCGGTCTGATCGGTCCGTTGTTCCTGCTCGGCATGGGCCTGTTCAACGACTGGCACGCGGCGTTCTACGTCCCGGCCGCCGTGGCCTTGCTGGTGGCGGTGTTTGCCTTCATGGTGATGCGTGACACCCCGCAATCGGTAGGCCTGCCGCCCATCGAGCAATACAAGAACGATTACCCGGAAGGCTACGATGCCAGCCACGAAGACGAATTCAGCGCCAAGGAAATTTTCGTCAAGTACGTGCTGCGCAACAAAATGCTCTGGTACATCGCCATGGCCAACGTCTTCGTCTATCTGCTGCGCTACGGCGTACTGGACTGGGCGCCGACCTACCTGAAGGAAGCCAAGCACTTCGACGTGGATAAAACCTCGTGGGCGTACTTCTTCTACGAGTGGGCCGGTATCCCGGGCACGCTGCTGTGCGGCTGGATGTCGGACAAGATCTTCCGTGGCAACCGTGGCCTGACCGGCATGGTGTTCATGGCATTGGTGACCGTGGCGACTCTGGTTTACTGGCTGAACCCGGCCGGCAATCCGACCGTCGACATGATCGCGCTGTTCTCCATCGGCTTCCTGATCTATGGCCCGGTGATGTTGATCGGTCTGCAAGCACTGGAACTGGCACCGAAGAAAGCCGCCGGCACTGCTGCAGGGTTCACCGGCCTGTTTGGTTATCTGGGCGGGTCGGTCGCGGCCAGTGCAGCGATGGGCTACACCGTGGACCATTTCGGCTGGGATGGCGGTTTCGTGTTGCTGGTCGGTGCGTGTCTGTTGGCGATGGCTTGCCTGGCACCGACCTTGTGGCACAAGCAAGTCGCCAGTCAGGGTCGTGAAGCGCTCGCTTAAGCCTTGCAGCGCTTGAGCCGCGCCTCCAGATTCCGGTCTGGCATGGCGTGGCTACGCAGGGCATGTACGGTCTGCTCGACATAATCGCGAGTGGTACCGTAACGCCCGCAAGCGCTTTCGAACACCTGGCTCAGCACATGGTCTGGCAAGTTGCCGGCATAGCTGGGCAGGTGCCGCTCCAAAACAAACCCCAATGCCTGAACCTTGCTTCCGTCTTCCAGCCGGCAATTGAGCCAGTGCGGGCGATAAGACGGCACCGGCATTTCGCGCTGCCAAAGCGCGTACAGCGATGCTTCCAATTGCTCCTCGGGTAACCGGTAGGCAAAGCCGCTGCATGAACCTCCCCGATCCAGGCCAAATACCAGTCCCGGCATTTCCGGCGTACCCCGGTGTTCGTGAGACCACAGGTACAAACCACGATGGTAACCATGCACGCGCCCGCGCACCCGTTCGACCGCCGTGCATTCCGGGCGCCAGATCAATGAACCGTAAGCGAACAACCAGACTGGCCCGCCCTTGTGCCGGGCCATGGTGGCCTGCATCGAGCTGAGCAATTGTTCGTGAGTCAGCTGCGCGCCCAGATCGAGCCGCGGAGGGTAAGCCAGATTCAAACAACTAGATTCAATGGCGGTCATAGTGAATGGTGTTCGGCCCCACAAGTATTACAAGATGTAAGCAAGATTAACGTCATAGAACATATAGCAGTAAACGTAAAACGAAAAGTGCTAAAGGACGTATGACCCCTCTATATCAAGGACTACACCCATGAAACAGCCTGACATATAGCTTAATACTCTTTTGAAAACATCTTAAATACCCGAATGAAATATGCATAAGCCTTGCCTCCGTTCAGAATCAACGGTCACTTAACAGATCTTTCTGACGTATTCGTCTGATACCCTGCCGCCCCTTCTTTGAATGCAGGCGTATAGCAGCCTCCACAGGCGCACGCCGAATTGCTCAATAGAGGTCGCAAGATGAAAAACCTACAGATTTACGGTCTGCTGTTACTGGCGCTGGCCACCCCGGCGCTGGCAGTAGAAAACCCGACTCAAGAAGACAAAGGTTTCTGGTACCTGCAAACCAGCCTCTACACCAAACACTATTCGCCAGACCCCGACCACAATGACAATCAGGACCTGATCGGCCTTGAACGCAATGATGCGTCCGGTTGGTTGTTTGGCGCGGCGACTTTTCGCAACTCGTTCAGCCAGCGTTCGTATTACGCCTATGCGGGGAAGCGTTACGAGAGCGCCAACTATCCGGTGTATGTAAAGCTGACCGGTGGCTTACTCCAGGGTTACAGCGGCGAGTACAAGGACAAGATTCCCCTCAACCACTTCGGCGTAGCGCCGGTGATCATTCCATCACTCGGCGCTTATTACGGTCCGGTAGCGGCCGAGCTGGTGTTGCTCGGCTTCAACGCGGCCATGATTACCACTGGCGTGCGTTTCTAGCTTGCTTGCGGTCGAGGCGCGTAAGCGAAGACGTCGGCGCGCATCTGGTGCGCGTCCATCCCGGCGTTGACCAAGGCGTCCAGGGTGCCGTAAACCATCGCCGGCGAACCACTGGCGTACACATGCAGGGATTTCAGGTCGGGAAAGTCCTCGCAAACCGCCTCGTGCAACATGCCACAACGCCCTTCCCAACCGCACAGATCGCTGACGACCTTGTGCAGGAACAGGTTGGGCAGCTTCAGCCATTCATCCCAATGTTCGATCTGATAGAAGTCTTCCGGTCGCCGCACGCCCCAGTACAAATGCACCGGATATTTGAAGCCCTTGGCCCGGCAATGCTCGATCAGGCTGTGGATCTGCCCCATGCCGGTACCCGCGGCCATCAACACCAGCGGGCTGTCAGGCAACTCGGCCAAATGCGTATCGCCGAATGGCATTTCGATCCGCACCATGCGATTGCGCTGCAACTGCTCGATCAGGCTCAGTGCACTGGCTTCGCGCGCCAGCACATGAATTTCCAGATCTCGCCCCGAGTGTGGTGCCGAGGCTAATGAGAAGGCAGATTTTTCGCCATTCTCGCGCTCGATCAGCAGGTACTGCCCGGCGTGATAGCGCGGCGGCTTGCCGGCCGGAGCCCGCAGTCGAACCCGCCAGGTATCACCGCCAACGTCTACGCATTCAGTGACCTGACACGACAGGCTGCGCACCGGCAGTTCTCCCAGCGCAAGGACGCCATCCCACAATACGATGCAGTCTTCCAGCGGCTCTGCTATGCAAGTGTAGAACTCGCCGTGGTCGCGCACATCGCCTGACTGCTCGACCCGACCTTCGACCAGCAACGCGCCACAGATGTGACAGTTGCCATTACGACAGCTTTGCGGGCACTCATAGCCCAGGCGCCGCGCCCCATCGAGAATCCGCTCGCCGGGCAGTATCTCAAGCACTGCTCCGGACGGCTGCAAGGTTACACGCATCAATCTATTCCTAACTGATTCCAGATGGCATCGATCCGGCGTGTCACCGCCTCATCCTTGACGATCACCCGGCCCCACTCGCGGGTGGTTTCACCGGGCCATTTATGCGTGGCATCGAGCCCCATCTTCGAACCCAGGCCGGAAATCGGCGAGGCGAAGTCGAGGTAGTCGATCGGCGTGTTATCGATCATCACCGTATCGCGCTTGGGGTCCATGCGCGTGGTGATGGCCCAGATCACGTCGTTCCAGTCGCGGGCGTTGATATCGTCGTCAGTGACGATAACGAACTTGGTGTACATGAACTGTCGCAAAAACGACCAGACACCGAGCATTACCCGCTTGGCATGGCCGGGATACTGCTTCTTCATGGTCACAATGGCCATGCGGTACGAGCAGCCTTCGGGCGGCAGGTAGAAGTCGGTGATCTCCGGGAATTGCTTTTGCAGGATCGGCACGAACACTTCGTTCAGCGCCACACCAAGGATCGCCGGCTCATCCGGTGGACGGCCGGTGTAGGTGCTGTGGTAGATCGGCTTGATACGGTGCGTGATGCGCTCGACGGTGAACACCGGGAAGCTGTCGACTTCGTTGTAATAGCCGGTATGGTCGCCGTAAGGCCCTTCGTCAGCCATTTCGCCCGGATGGATCACACCTTCGAGGATGATCTCGGCGGTGGCCGGTACTTGCAGGTCGTTGCCACGGCACTTCACCAACTCAGTGCGGTTACCACGCAAGAGGCCGGCGAAGGCGTACTCGGACAGGCTGTCCGGCACCGGCGTAACGGCCCCCAGAATGGTCGCAGGGTCGGCGCCCAGCGCCACGGACACCGGGAACGGCTGGCCTGGATGCTTCTCGCACCACTCGCGATAGTCCAGCGCGCCGCCACGGTGGCTCAACCAGCGCATGATGACCTTGTTGCGGCCAATCACTTGCTGGCGATAGATGCCAAGGTTCTGGCGATCCTTGTTCGGGCCTTTGGTGACCGTCAGGCCCCAGGTGATCAGCGGGCCGACGTCGCCAGGCCAGCAGGTCTGAACCGGCAGCATTGCGAGATCGACGTCATCGCCTTCGATGACCACTTCCTGGCAGATCGCGTCTTTGACGACTTTCGGCGCCATGGCAATGATCTTGCGGAAGATCGGCAGCTTGGACCAGGCGTCTTTCAGACCCTTTGGCGGCTCAGGCTCTTTGAGGAAGGCCAGCAGCTTGCCGATCTCGCGCAGTTCGCTGACGGCTTCGGCGCCCATACCCAGAGCCACGCGCTCAGGCGTACCGAACAGGTTGCCGAGCACGGGAATGTCATAACCGGTCGGGTTTTCGAACAACAGCGCCGGGCCCTTGGCCCGCAAGGTGCGATCGCAGACCTCGGTCATTTCCAGCACTGGTGAAACCGGAACCTGGATGCGCTTGAGTTCGCCGCGCTGTTCCAGGCCGCTGATAAAGTCGCGCAAGTCGCGATACTGCATGCGTAAGCCTCGTTTGGCCGTGGCGTTCGGGGGCATGAGTTTAGCCTCGAACCCACCCGTTCAGAAGAGTGACCAGGCAAATCATCAAAGAACAGATAGCAAAAAGCCGGGTTTCCCCGGCTTTTTGTTGAGCCCGATCGATTTACTTGCGTTTCATCGACAGGAAGAACTCATCGTTGGTCTTGGTCTGTTTCAGCTTGTCGACCAGGAACTCGATGGCAGCGACTTCATCCATAGGATGCAGGAGCTTGCGCAGGATCCACATGCGCTGCAACTCGTCGTCGGCGGTCAGCAACTCTTCGCGGCGGGTGCCGGAACGGTTGATGTTGATCGCCGGGAAGACGCGTTTTTCAGCGATCTTGCGATCCAGAGGCAGTTCCATGTTGCCCGTGCCTTTGAACTCTTCGTAGATCACTTCGTCCATCTTCGAGCCGGTTTCAACCAGCGCGGTAGCGATGATGGTCAGCGAGCCGCCTTCTTCGATGTTCCGCGCAGCACCGAAGAAACGCTTTGGTTTCTCCAGGGCGTGGGCATCGACACCACCGGTGAGGACCTTGCCGGAGCTCGGGATCACGGTGTTGTAGGCACGTGCCAGACGAGTGATGGAGTCGAGCAGGATGACCACGTCTTTCTTGTGTTCAACCAGGCGCTTGGCCTTCTCGATCACCATTTCGGCAACCTGCACGTGGCGGGTTGGCGGCTCGTCGAACGTCGAGGCAACCACTTCGCCGCGCACGGTGCGCTGCATTTCGGTTACTTCTTCCGGACGTTCGTCGATCAGCAGCACGATCAGATGAACTTCAGGGTTGTTACGAGCGATGTTGGCAGCGATGTTCTGCAGCATGATCGTCTTGCCCGCTTTTGGCGGAGCAACGATCAGACCGCGCTGGCCTTTACCGATCGGGGCGCACAGGTCGATGACACGACCGGTCAAATCTTCGGTGGAACCGTTACCGGCTTCCATTTTCATGCGCACGGTCGGGAACAGCGGGGTCAGGTTCTCGAAGAGAATCTTGTTTTTCGCGTTCTCGGGACGATCGTAGTTGATCGTGTCGACCTTGAGCAGTGCGAAATAACGCTCGCCTTCCTTTGGAGGACGGATCTTGCCAACGATGGTGTCACCGGTGCGCAAGTTGAAGCGACGGATCTGACTCGGCGAGACGTAGATATCGTCTGGGCCGGCGAGATAGGAGGCGTCTGCAGAGCGGAGGAAGCCGAAGCAGTCCTGGAGAATCTCCAGCACGCCATCACCGGAG
>NZ_JBIUVW010000037.1:0-67029 GCF_044743155.1 Pseudomonas sp. NPDC087697
ATGGTGATTGTCTGCGACGGTACTGACGAAGCGGCCGAGCGTATCGCTCGCGTGCTGCACAACGACCCGGCGACTGGCGTCATGCGTCACGCCGATGCCGGTTACCAGATCGCGATCGACTGCGCCAACGAGCAGGGCCTGAACCTGCCGATGATCACCGGCCGATAAGAAACAACGGGCCACCCTGACGGGTGGCCCAACGCAAGACCCGTAGGAGCTGCCGCAGGCTGCGATCTTTCAGCGTCATGACAGACGCTGAAAATCAAAAGATCGCAGCCTGCGGCAGCTCCTACAGAAATGCGACAACCCTAATAACAATCCACAGAGGTTGACCCATGGCTAATGATGATCGTGCACGCAGTAAACCGTTGATCGAGAAACGTTCGATCGACTACATCCCGGAAGCGGAAAGACACGGTCGTCTATTGAGTCAGTTCACCCTGTGGTTGGGTGCCAACCTGCAAATCACCGCGATTGTGACGGGTGCATTGGCGGTGGTACTGGGCGGGGATGTGTTCTGGTCGTTGATCGGTTTGCTGATCGGCCAATTGCTCGGCGGTGGTGTCATGGCGCTGCACGCAGCCCAAGGTCCGCAACTCGGCTTGCCACAAATGATCTCCAGCCGCGTGCAGTTTGGCGTGTATGGGGCGGTGATTCCGCTGGTGCTGGTGTGCCTGATGTACATCGGCTTCTCTGCCAGCGGTTCGTTGCTGGCAGGGCAGGCGGTAGCGCAGTTGCTGCACGTTGAAGACTGGGTCGGCATTGCGCTGTTCGCAGGCAGCATCATGGTCTTCACTATGTTTGGCTATCGGGTGATCCACGGCATCGGTCGGGTCGCCAGTGTGCTGGGCGTGGTGGCGTTCATCTACCTGTTCTACAAACTGCTGGCCGGTAACGACATCAGTGCGCTGCTGGGCAACAAGCACTTCTCTGTGGCGAGTTTCCTGTTGGCGGTGTCGCTGTCGGCGTCCTGGCAGATCGCGTTCGGCCCTTATGTGGCGGACTACTCGCGTTACCTGCCGCGTAGCACCTCTGCGTCGAAAACCTTCTGGGCCGTTGGCCTGGGTTCGGTGATCGGTGCACAGGCGTCGATGGTCTTCGGTGTGTTCGCCGCAGCCTTGGCCGGTTCGCAGTTCGCTCACCATGAGGTGTCGTTCATTGTCAGCCTGGGCGGTACCGGGATTGTCGCGGCGCTGCTGTACTTCGCCGTGGCTTTCGGCAAAGTCACCGTGACCACGTTGAACGCCTACGGCAGCTTCATGTCGATCGCGACGATCATCAGTGGCTTCCGTGGCAGCCGCCACATTGGAAGCGGCGTGCGCCTGCTGTACATCTTCATCATGGTGTCGCTCGCCGCTGCACTGGCATTGCTCGGCAAGGACTCGTTCCTCAAGGAATTCTCCGCGTTCATCCTGTTCCTGCTGGCGTTCTTCACGCCGTGGAGCGCGATCAACCTGGTGGACTTCTACTGCATCACCAAAGAGCGCTATGACATTCCGGCACTGTCCAACCCTGAGGGGCGCTACGGTCGCTGGAACATCATGGGCATCAGCATTTACGTGTTCGGCGTGTTGATTCAAATGCCGTTCATTTCCACCCACTTCTACACCGGCCCTCTGGTCGCGAGCCTCGGTGATACCGACATCTCATGGATCATCGGTCTGGTGGTACCGGCGGCGATGTACTACTTCGCCGCCAAGAAGTGGCACAGCAAAGTACCCGAGCGCCTGATCCTGCCGGTAGAGCAGGGCGACGTTTCAGAAGCGAAAACAAGTGGGGCGGATGGCGTTGCAGCGATCTGATTGGACGGAACTGGCGAAGATCTTCATGAAGGAACATCCTGAGATCTGGCAGGCGTGGGTCACCACCGACGCTGCCAGGAAAATCAACGCGGCACTGTAGGCAGATACCTCCCGGCTAACCGAGAGGCTGGCCGGGACGTTCGCCACATCCACTTGATTGAGAGTCTCTTATGTTTCCCGAAAGCTTCACCTTTTCCATCGCCGACTGGGTCAACACGTGGGTTGATACGCTGGTCGTCAACTATGGAGATGTGTTCCGACACATCTCCGACACCTTGCTCTGGGCCATCGTCAACCTCGAAGGCCTGCTGCGCGCGGCACCGTGGTGGTTGATGCTGGCGATCGTTGCCGGCATTGCCTGGCACGCTACCCGTAAGTGGGTGACGACGGTGGTGATCGTTGGTTTGTTGTTCCTGGTGGGCGCTGTCGGCCTCTGGGAAAAGCTCATGCAAACGTTGGCGCTGATGCTGGTGGCGACGGTTATTTCGGTGCTGATCGGCATACCGCTGGGCATTCTGTCGGCGCGCAGCAATCGCCTGCGTTCGGTGCTGATGCCGTTGCTCGACATCATGCAAACCATGCCCAGCTTTGTGTACTTGATCCCGGTGCTGATGTTGTTCGGTCTGGGCAAGGTCCCGGCGATTTTCGCCACCGTGATCTACGCCGTACCGCCGCTGATTCGCCTGACCGATCTGGGCATTCGCCAGGTCGATCGCGAAGTGATGGAAGCCATCAACGCCTTCGGTGCCAACCGTTGGCAGCAACTGTTTGGGGTGCAACTGCCGCTGGCCCTGCCGAGCATCATGGCCGGGATCAACCAGACCACCATGATGGCTCTGTCGATGGTGGTGATCGCCTCGATGATCGGTGCCCGAGGTCTGGGTGAAGACGTACTGGTGGGTATCCAGACCCTGAACGTCGGACGTGGTCTTGAAGCCGGTCTGGCGATCGTGATTCTTGCGGTGGTCATTGACCGCATTACCCAAGCTTACGGTCGTCCACGGCATGAGGTGAGCCAATGAGCAACGCCGCCAAGATCGAAGTCAAAAATGTCTTCAAGATTTTCGGTAACCGTTCGGCCGACGCGCTGAACATGATCCGACAGAACAAGAGCAAGGATCAGGTGCTGGCCGAGACCGGCTGCGTGATCGGTGTGAACGATCTGTCGTTGAGCATTGATACCGGCGAAATCTTCGTGATCATGGGCCTGTCGGGTTCTGGCAAGTCGACACTGGTGCGTCACATCAACCGCCTGATCGACCCGACCAGCGGCGTGATCCTGGTGGACGGCGTGGACATCCTGCAATACGACATGGAGGCCCTGCGTCAATTCCGTCGGCACAAGATCAGCATGGTGTTCCAGAGCTTCGGCCTGCTGCCGCACAAAAACGTGCTGGACAACGTCGCCTATGGCTTGAAAGTACGTGGCGAAAGCAAGCACGTGTGTGCCGAGCGCGCGCAGCACTGGATCAACACCGTGGGCCTCAAAGGCTACGAAAACAAATACCCGCATCAACTGTCCGGCGGTATGCGTCAGCGTGTGGGTCTGGCCCGTGCTTTGGCAGCGGACACTGACATCATCCTGATGGATGAGGCTTTCAGCGCCCTCGACCCACTGATCCGCGCCGAGATGCAGGACCAGTTGCTCGAACTGCAAAAGACCTTGCACAAGACCATCGTGTTCATCACCCACGACCTCGACGAAGCCGTGCGCATTGGCAATCGCATTGCGATCCTCAAGGATGGCCGGTTGATCCAGGTCGGCACGCCGAAAGAGATCCTGCATTCGCCAGCCGACGAATACGTCGATCGTTTCGTTCAGCGGCGTGCGGCGGTGGTTTGAAGAGTTTGTGGTGACTGGGCTGGCCTCATCGCGAGCAAGCTCGCTCCCACAGGGGGACGCGTTTCAATGTGGGAGCGAGCTTGCTCGCGATAGCGTCAGTGAAGCTGCATCAATATTCAGGTTGTACGGATGAGGTTAAAGATGTCCCAGGCTGAAAAAATCGTTATCGCCGATGCCCCGTTGCATTGGCAGGATGTGGTTGCTGTTGCCCGTGGTGGCGTGGTGCTTGAGCTGTCGCCTGCCACCTGGGCGCGGATCAACAACGCTCAGGCCATCGTCCAGCGCATCGTCATCAGCGGCGAGCGCGCCTATGGCGTCAACACCGGTTTAGGCGCGTTGTGCAATGTATCCCTGCAAGGCGAGCAACTGAGCCAATTGTCGCGCAACACCTTGCTCAGTCACGCCTGTGGCGTCGGTGCGCCTCTGGCCGACGAACAGACCCGGGCGATCATGTGTGCGGCAATCATCAACTACAGCCACGGCAAATCCGGCCTGCACCGGCAAGTGGTCGAGGCACTGCTGGCGCTGCTCAACCGTGGCATTACTCCGCAAGTGCCGTCCCAAGGCTCGGTGGGTTACCTGACGCACATGGCGCACATCGGCATCGCGCTGTTGGGCGTTGGTCAGGTCAGCTACCGCGGGCAGATCGTCTCGGCCCAGCAAGCCCTGGCCGAAGAAGGTCTGAAACCTGTGCAGCTCGGCGCCAAAGACGGCCTGTGTCTGGTCAACGGCACGCCGTGCATGACCGGTCTCAGCTGCCTGGCCCTGGCCGACGCGACTCGCCTGCTGCAATGGGCCGACGTGATCAGTGCCATGAGCTTCGAAGCCCAGCGCGGTCAGATCGCTGCGTTCGACGCCGAGATCATCGCCCTCAAACCGCATCCGGGCATGCAACAGGTGGGTATCAACCTGCGTACTTTGCTCGATGGCAGCGAAGTAATCGCTGCGAGCAAAGGTATCCGTACTCAAGACGCGCTGAGCATTCGTTCGATTCCGCAGGTTCACGGCGCGGCCCGCGATCAACTGGCGCACGCGACCCGGCAGATCGAAACCGAACTCAATTCCGTCACCGATAACCCGATGCTGCTGGGCACGCCGGACAACTTCCGGGTGATGTCCCAGGCTAACCCGCACGGCCAGTCGGTGGCGTTGGCTGCTGATCTGCTGGCGATTGCCATGGCGGAAATCGGCTCGATTGCCGAACGTCGTCTCGATCGCTTGATCAACCCGCACGTCAGCGGCTTGCCGGCATTTCTGGTGGCTAACCCCGGCGTGAACTCCGGGATGATGATCGTCCAGTACGTCGCCGCGTCGTTGTGCGCGGAAAACCGCCAGCTGGCGCAACCGGCGGTGCTCGACAACTACGTCACCTCGGGCCTGCAGGAAGATCATCTGAGCATGGGCACCAACGCTGCGCTAAAGCTGCATAGGGCGCTGGAGAACTGCACGCAGATCCTCGCCATCGAGTATTTGCTGGCTGCGCAGGCTTTTGAATTTCTCAAAGGTCAGCGCTTCGGCGCTGGCACCGACACCGCCTGGCGCCTGCTGCGCGAGCGCGTTGCGGCCTATGACCAGGACCGCTGGCTGGCGCCGGACATCGCCAGCGCAGCCTCGATTTTGAAAGACCCGATACTGCTTCAAAACGCTTTACCCAATTTGCACTGATTTCTACAAAAGCCAGCGTGCCAAGGCGCCAGCCCCCTAAAAAAGCGGGCAGCGACGGACAACGGAATCATCCGGAGCGTCTGGTTAGTTAACTGCTCTTAATATAAAGAGCATAAAAGCTCTCAAAAGGAGAACGAATGTGACTGCCCTGAACCTGAATCTTATCCCTGGCCAACTGAGCCTTGCCCAACTGCGTGCTGTTTATCAGCAACCGGTCAAAATCAGCCTCGACGACAGCGCTTCCGCCCAAATCGAGGCCAGCGTTGCCTGCGTGGAACAGATCCTCGCGGAAAACCGTACCGCGTACGGCATCAACACCGGTTTCGGCCTGCTGGCTTCGACCCGCATTGCCAGCGAAGACCTGGAAAACCTCCAGCGCTCGCTGGTGCTGTCCCACGCGGCCGGTGTTGGCGAGCCGATCAGCGACGCCCTGGTGCGTCTGGTCATGGTGCTCAAGGTCAACAGCCTGAGCCGTGGTTTCTCCGGCATTCGCCGGGTGGTGATCGACGCGCTGATCGCCCTGATCAACGCCGAGGTTTACCCGCACATTCCGTTGAAAGGTTCGGTGGGTGCTTCCGGTGACCTGGCGCCTCTGGCCCACATGTCGCTGGTGCTGCTGGGCGAAGGCAAGGCCCGTTACAAAGGCGAATGGCTGGAAGCGACCGAGGCGCTGAAAGTTGCGGGCCTCAAGCCGCTGACCCTGGCTGCCAAAGAAGGTCTGGCGCTGCTCAACGGTACTCAGGTGTCCACCGCCTACGCGCTGCGTGGCCTGTTCGAAGGTGAAGACCTGTTCGCTGGCGCTCTGGCACTTGGCGGTCTGACTGTTGAAGCGGTACTCGGCTCGCGTTCGCCGTTCGATGCTCGTATTCATGCTGCCCGTGGCCAAAAAGGCCAAATCGATGCCGCTGCCGCTTACCGCGACCTGTTGGGTGAGCGCAGCCAGGTTTCCGATTCGCATGAGAACTGCGAAAAGGTTCAGGACCCGTACTCGCTGCGTTGCCAGCCACAAGTCATGGGCGCCTGCCTGACTCAGTTCCGTCAGGCTGCTGAAGTCCTGGCAATCGAAGCCAACGCTGTATCGGATAACCCGTTGGTATTCGCTGCTGAAGGTGACGTGATCTCCGGCGGTAACTTCCACGCTGAACCGGTCGCCATGGCGGCAGACAACATGGCTCTGGCCATCGCTGAAATCGGCTCCCTGAGCGAACGCCGCATCTCGCTGATGATGGACAAGCACATGTCGCAACTGCCGCCGTTCCTGGTAGCCAACGGTGGCGTGAACTCCGGCTTCATGATCGCCCAGGTGACTGCGGCGGCTCTGGCCAGCGAGAACAAGGCACTGTCGCACCCGCACTCGGTGGACAGTCTGCCGACTTCCGCCAACCAGGAAGACCACGTTTCCATGGCACCAGCCGCTGGTAAGCGTCTGTGGGAAATGGCCGAAAACACTCGCGGCGTTCTGGCTGTCGAGTGGCTGGCCGCGTGTCAGGGTCTGGACCTGCGTGACGGTCTGAAGACCTCCTCGAAACTGGAGAAGGCACGGGGCATCCTGCGTGACAAAGTACCGTTCTACGAGAAGGACCGTTTCTTTGCGCCGGACATCAACGCCGCGAGCGAACTGCTGGCTTCGCGCTGCTTGAATGAGCTGGTGATGGCGAAGTTGCTGCCTAGCCTGTAATGGCCCTATCGCGAGCAAGCTCGCTCCCACAGGATTGTGCTGAACCTGTAGAAGCGAGCTTGCTCGCGATTCGATTTTGCGTCGATAAGAACAACTAAGGACGAGAAATGCAAAAGCCAGCAAACGGCTTGAAACGCGGGCTATCTGCCCGACATATTCGCTTCATGGCGCTGGGGTCGGCTATCGGCACCGGGCTGTTTTACGGTTCTGCCTCGGCCATCCAGATGGCCGGTCCTGCGGTGCTGCTCGCCTACCTGATCGGTGGTGCGGCGGTGTTCATGGTCATGCGCGCCCTCGGTGAGATGGCCGTGCACAACCCGGTTGCAGGTTCTTTCGGTCAATACGCCAGCACCTACCTGGGACCGATGGCAGGCTTCATTCTGGGTTGGACCTACGCTTTTGAAATGGTCATCGTCGGCCTGGCCGACGTCACTGCATTTGGCATTTACATGGGCTTCTGGTTTCCGGAAGTCGCGCGCTGGATCTGGGTGCTCGGCATCGTTTCGGTGATCGGCGGCCTGAACCTGTGCAACGTCAAAGTCTTCGGTGAAATGGAGTTCTGGTTTTCGCTGCTTAAGGTCGCCGCCATCGTCGCGATGATCCTCGGCGGCTTCGGCATCATGCTGTTCGGTATCAGCAATGCGCCAGGCTCCCAGGTCACCAGCATCACCAATCTCTGGACCCAGGGCGGCTTCATGCCGAACGGCTTCGGTGGTCTGATCGCTTCGTTTGCGGTAGTGATGTTTGCCTTCGGCGGCATCGAAATCATCGGCGTTACCGCCGGTGAAGCCAAAGACCCGCAGAGCGTATTGCCCAAGGCGATCAACGCCGTACCGCTGCGCATTCTGCTGTTCTACGTGCTGACCCTGTTCGTACTGATGTCGATCTTCCCTTGGCAGCAGATTGGCAGCCAAGGCAGCCCGTTCGTGCAGATTTTCGACAACCTGGGCATCAGTTCGGCCGCGACCGTCCTCAATATCGTGGTGATTTCGGCCGCCGTTTCGGCGATCAACAGTGACATCTTTGGCGCTGGCCGCATGATGTATGGCCTGGCCGAACAAGGTCATGCGCCGAAGGCTTTTGCCCAATTGTCGCGTCACGGCGTGCCGTGGCTGACCGTGGTGGTGATGAGCATTGCATTGCTGTTGGGCGTGTTGCTGAACTACCTGATTCCGGAAAACGTGTTCCTGCTGATCGCGTCCATTGCGACCTTTGCTACCGTCTGGGTCTGGCTGATGATTCTGTTCACTCAGGTGGCGATGCGTCGTTCCATGACGCCTGAGCAAGTCGCGCAGTTGAAATTCCCGGTACCGTTCTGGCCTTATGCGCCGATGGCGGCGATTGCGTTCATGCTGTTTGTCTTTGGCGTACTGGGCTATTTCCCGGACACTCAGGCGGCACTGATCGTCGGCGTGGTCTGGATTGTGTTGCTGGTGCTGGCTTACCTGACGTGGGTTAAACCGGCGGCAGGGCAGGCAGCCCTGGTCGCACGTGATCCTTCTTTTTCTCATTGATAACCTAACGGAGGCCTCGGATGAAAACTCTCTGGCAACACTGCCACGTTGCAAGCATGGCGCAGGGCACTTACTCGATCATCGAGGATGCCGCCATCGTGACGTCAGGAGCGCACATTGAGTGGATCGGCCCACGTAGCGAGCTGCCGTCCGGCGAATACCCCGAGGTCCATGACCTCGCGGGGGCCTGGGTCACCCCGGGCCTGATCGACTGCCACACCCACACGGTGTTCGGCGGCAACCGCAGCGGCGAGTTCGAGCAGCGTCTGCAAGGCGTGAGCTATGCAGAAATCGCGGCGGCTGGTGGCGGTATCGCCAGCACCGTGCGTGCCACGCGTGCGGCGACCGAGGACGAGCTGTTTGCCAGTGCGAAAAAACGTCTGAAAAGCCTGCTGCGTGATGGCGTGACCAGCATCGAGATGAAATCCGGTTATGGCCTCGACCTGGCCAGCGAGCGGAAAATCCTGCGGGTGATCCGCCGCCTCGGCGCCGAACTGCCGGTCAGCGTGCGCAGCACCTGCCTGGCCGCTCACGCCTTGCCACCAGAGTATGCCGACCGCGCCGACGACTACATCGACCACATCTGCTCTGAAATGCTCCCGGCGCTGGCCGCTGAAGGTCTGGTGGATGCGGTGGATGCGTTTTGCGAATACCTGGCGTTTTCGCCAGCGCAGGTCGAGCGGGTGTTCGTTGCCGCGCAGAAACTTGGTTTGCCGGTGAAGCTACACGCCGAGCAGCTGTCGTCCCTGCACGGCTCCAGTCTGGCGGCGCGTTATCACGCGTTGTCGGCCGACCATCTGGAGTTCATGACCGAAGATGACGCCATCGCCATGGCCGCCTCCGGCACCGTTGCGGTGTTGCTGCCGGGGGCCTTCTACTTCCTGCGGGAAACCCAGTTGCCGCCGATGGATGCCTTGCGCAAGCACGGGGTGAAAATCGCCATTGCCAGCGACCTCAACCCCGGCACCTCGCCGGCGTTGTCGGTTCGGTTGATGCTGAACATGGCCTGCACCTGTTTCCGCATGACCCCGGAAGAGGCCCTGGCCGGCGCGACTATTCACGCCGCCACGGCATTGGGCATGGAGCACACCCACGGTTCGCTTGAAGTTGGCAAAGTCGCTGACTTCGTGGCCTGGCAGATCGATCGTCCCGCCGACCTGTCGTATTGGTTGGGTGGTGACCTGGAAAAACGCGTCGTGCGTCACGGCGTTGAAGTCGAGTTATAGGAGAACGGTTGTGGATAAGGTTCTGAACTTCAAACAAGGCCGGGTGCCGCTGCTGATCAGCATGCCTCACGCTGGCGTGCGTCTGACGCCTGCGGTTGAAGCCGGTTTGATCCCCGAGGCGCAAAGCCTGCCGGACACCGACTGGCATATTCCCACGCTCTACGAGTTCGCCGCTGAGCTGGGCGCCAGCACCCTGGCCGCCGAGTATTCGCGGTTCGTCATCGACCTGAACCGTCCGTCAGACGACAAGCCGTTGTATGTCGGTGCGACGACCGGTCTGTACCCGGCGACGTTGTTCGACGGCGTGCCGTTGTTCCGCGAAGGGCTGGAGCCGTCGGCACAAGAGCGTGCGACGTACCTGGAGAAAGTCTGGACGCCGTACCACAGCACCTTGCAGCAAGAACTGGCGCGGCTGAAAGCCGAGTTCGGTTATGCGCTGCTGTTCGATGCGCACTCGATCCGTTCGGTGGTCCCGCACCTGTTCGACGGCAAGCTGCCGGACTTCAACCTTGGCACCTTCAACGGCGCCAGTTGCGATCCACAGCTGGCCAGCCAGCTCGAAGCCATCTGCGCTCGGCACACTGATTACAGCCATGTGCTCAACGGGCGTTTCAAGGGCGGCCACATCACCCGTCATTACGGCAACCCGGCCGAAAACATCCACGCGGTGCAACTGGAGCTGGGGCAGTGCACCTACATGGAAGAGGTCGAGCCGTTCCGCTATCGGCCTGATCTGGCGGCGCCGACGCAAGTGGTGCTCAAGGAATTGCTGCAAGGTTTGTTGGATTGGGGATCTAAAAATTTCTTGAAGTAAGGTTGGGGGCTGGCATTAAATTAGATGTTGGCCCCTGTTTAATAGATTGAAGTATCCAAATAGTCGGAAGGTTTCTTGGTTGGAGTCTCCTACCCAAAGTTCGAAATTGCCTGTGATGCGTGTTCTATCTGCGTCCCACTCGTAGTCTATATGGCCAGTGTCGCCCAGGTAGGTTTCGACCGTATCTATCAGATTGTCTTTATCAGGTATTTTGTCGACAATTTTGGACAGGTTTCCACTGTTTTTGTTCAGTAAGGGCGGAATGGCCGCGGGAAACAGCTGTTGATCATCGGTGAGTTTATCTCGTGCGATATGTAGTTGAATTGCGATAACTTCTTTAATGCTAGCTAAGCCCTTTTTATAGGCTGGGTCTTTAAAGATGTCTTGGAAGGCTGCTAGTGTCCAGCATTCAATTCCTGTTGAGTCGACGCTCTTTTCTATATTTATTTTGTTCGCCTTGAATGAGAAGTCTCCAGTTGGAAATTTTATGGTCGCATTGAATTCTTCATTAGGCTTTTGTGATGTAGAAGGCGTGCTCATACTATATTCTCCGGATTGAAATATTATCTTTGCGGGTAGCGGTTGCTGTTCTGCTTGTTGATTTAATATTTCTCAAGGTTTTTTGTCTGCTGGTACTTTTGACAGTTCTTTAGATTGTTTGGTTATATTGTTCTTTCTATACGCGCCCTCTCGCGCTTTATTTGAATGTCAACGCCTTGGCTACGGCATCCGCGACAAGCGTCTGGATATCTTCCTCGGTTATTGGAAACCGGCGATGGACAAAAAACATCGCGCCGTTCGTGTCCGCCAATCAAGTGAAGGTCATGGATAAACCGAGTCTGTCCGACGCTCAAGCAACGCTCGCGGTGCCTGACTACGTGGCTGCCGCCGGTTTGAAAACCTTCGCCGACATCGTCCGATTCAAGGATCATCTCGGCGGCAAAATCTATGGCATCGAGCCGGGCAGCGGCGCCAATACCACGATCAAAGCCATGATCGAGACGAATCACTTCTGCTGTTCTACGTGCTGACCCTGTTTGTGCTGATGTCGATCTTTCCATGGCAGCAGATCGGCAGCCAGGGCAGCCCGTTCGTGCAGATTTTCGACAACCTCGGTATCAGCTCGGCGGCGACTGTCCTTAATATCGTGGTGATCTCGGCGGCTGTCTCGGCGATCAACAGTGACATCTTTGGCGCCGGCCGCATGATGTACGGCCTGGCCGAACAAGGTCACGCGCCAAAGGCTTTTGCCCAATTGTCCCGTCACGGTGTGCCGTGGATGACCGTGGTGGTGATGAGTGTCGCGCTGCTGTTGGACGTGTTGTTGAACTACCTGATTCCGGAAAACGTGTTCCTGCTGATTGCGTCCATTGCGACCTTCGCAACGGTCTGGGTCTGGCTGATGATTCTGTTCACTCAGGTGGCGATGCGTCTGCGCCCGGCACACGGCTTACAGCCATGTGCTCAACGGGCGCTTCAAGGGCGGCCACATCATCCGTCATTACGGCAACCCGGCCGAAAACATCCACGCGGTGCAGCTGGAGCTGGGGCAGTGCACCTACATGGAAGAGGTCGAGCCGTTCCGCTATCGCCCGGACCTGGCGGCGCCGACGCAAGTGGTGCTCAAGGAATTGCTGGAAGGGTTGTTGGCCTGGGGGCAGAAGCACTACGGCGCATAACACTGTGGGAGCGAGCCTGCTCGCGATGGCGGACTGACAGGCAACAGCAATGTTGAATGCAATGGCCTCATCGCGAGCAGGCTCGCTCCCACAAGGTAACCTCCCTCGCCACAGGGTGGTGGGACAGTCGCCACTGTGCAAAACACAGTCGCCACAGGGCGCTTTGGCGCTAGCTTCGCTGAGTAACGTTGTGGGCACGGTGCATGAAGACACCGGGCCCACAATAACCAGCTGCCGAGCGAGCCTTCCCGATGAAACGACTGTTCAACCGCTGTCTGTTAATCCTTACCGGCACCGCACTTCTGAGCGCCAACACCTTTGCCAGCGAACCGGCGTCCTGCCAGTCCGTGCGCATGGGAGTGGTCAACTGGACCGATGTGATCGCCACCAGTGGCATGGCCGATGTCTTGCTCAATGGACTTGGCTACGAAAGCAAGCAAACCAGCGCCGTGCAGCAAATCATCTTTGCCGGCATCCGCGACAAACGCCTGGATATCTTCCTCGGCTACTGGAAGCCGGCGATGGACAAGAACATCGCGCCGTTCATCGCCGCCAATCAACTCAAAGTCATGGACAAACCCAGCCTGTCTGACGCCCAGGCTACCCTCGCGGTACCCGACTATGTTGCGGCGGCGGGTCTGAAAACCTTCGGCGATATCGCCAAATTCAAAGACCAGTTGGGTGCCAAAATCTACGGCATCGAACCGGGCAGCGGCGCCAACACCACCATCAAAACCATGATCGAGACCAATCACTTTGGCCTCAAGGACTTCAAGCTGATCGAATCCGGCGAGGCCGGCATGCTTGCTGCCGTGCAGCGGGCGGTCAATCGCAAGGAGTTCGTGGTGTTCGTCGGCTGGACCCCGCATCCAATGAACATCAACATGAAGATCAACTACCTGACCGGCAGCGAGGATGTCTACGGTCCTAATGAAGGTGCGGCGACTGTCTCGACCGTGACCGCGCCGGATTACGCCCAGCGTTGCCCGAACGTGAACCGTTTGCTGGAAAACCTGACATTTACCGCGTCTCAGGAAAGCCAGTTGATGGTGCCGATCATGGAGCGCAAGACCGCTCAGGATGTCGCCCGGCAATGGCTGCGTGATCACCCCGAGGATCTTCAGCGCTGGCTGGCGGGTGTCAGCAGTTTTAATGGCAAGGACGGTTTGGCGGCGGTACAGGCCAGTTTGAAATAAAACTAAAGCCGGAACACAAGAGCCTGTGGCGAGGGAGCTTGCTCCCGCTCGGCCGCGAAGCGGTCGTAATCCGGCAATCGCGAGCTCTCTGGATACTCGCGGTGGCTGATTTTAGGGTCGCTTCGCAACCCAACGGGGGCAAGCCCCCTCGCCACAGGGTTTGCCCAGCCCCTGAGGGGGCTGACTCCTTTGCTACCCAGGTCACTCCAGCATGTCCGATTACCCGCTTTCACCGCAGCTCTCGGCATTCGTCGAAAAAACCCTCAGCTTCAACAGCGCTGACAGCAGTCTGAACGGGCTGCGTCAGGCCTACAGCCAAATGTGCCGGGCATTTACCCCTGCTCGGCCGGAGGGGCTGGCGGTCGCCGATTTCATGCTGGGCGGTGTTGCCGTCCGGTCCTACCAGCCGCCGGCTTCACCGCCGGATTCGGGCTGGCCGTGCATGTTGTATCTGCACGGCGGTGGCTGGGTGGTGGGGGATCTGGATTCGCACGACTTCATTTGCGCCGAACTGGCGACGGTTCTGGGCGTGTTGGTGATTGCCGTCGATTACCGGCTGGCACCGGAGCATCCATTCCCGGCGGCATTCGATGACTGCCTGAACGTGTGGCGAGCACTGTGCGCCGGGGCGAGCCCGTTTGCGCTGGACGCTACGCGGATGCTGGTGGCCGGTGACAGCGCCGGCGGCAATCTGGCCGCCGCGTTGTGTCTGGCGCTGCGCGACCGGGGCGAGCGCTTGCCCTGCGCGCAAGTCTTGATCTATCCAGGACTGGGCGGTGACGCCAGGCTCCCATCGCGCAGCGAATGTGCCGACGCGCCGCTACTCAGCAGCAGCGACCTGGACTGCTATCACGCGTTGTACTTGCGCGGTTCACGGCACCCGTCGGCCTATGCCATGCCATTGCTCGCCGATGATTTCAGCGGTTTGCCACCGACGATGATCGCCGTCGCGCAGTTCGACCCGCTGCGCGACGACGGTGTCAGTTATGCCCAGCGACTTGAAACCGCAGGGGGCGAGGTCTGTCTGTATCCGGGCAAAGGGCTGGTTCACGGCTGTTTGCGCGGCCGGGGCCAGGTCGCGGAAGTGGATCTGCTGTATGAAAACCTGTTGGCGTATTTGCATCGGTTTCTTGTAAGCGAAGTCTGATTTTTCGCGGGCATGCTCATTGACGTAATTCGGGTTTATGATGCCGGACGGCAGAATAATAGAAGTCCCCCCAGGGATGACCTCGACCCCTTACGGAGCGCGCAATGCAGACTTTGTACCCACAGATCAAACCTCACGCCCGGCACGATCTGGCTGTCGATGAAACACACACGCTATACGTCGACGAAAGTGGTTCACCGGAAGGTTTGCCGGTGGTGTTCATTCACGGTGGCCCGGGGGCTGGTTGTGATGCACAGAGTCGGTGCTTCTTCGATCCGAACCTGTACCGTATTGTCACATTCGATCAGCGCGGTTGCGGTCGCTCTACCCCGCACGCCAGCCTGGAAAACAACACCACCTGGGATCTGGTCGCCGACCTTGAGCGAATTCGCCAGCACTTGGGTATCGACAAATGGGTGCTGTTCGGCGGCTCCTGGGGTTCGACCCTGGCACTGGCCTACGCGCAAACCCACCCTGAGCGTGTGCACGGTCTGATTCTGCGCGGGATCTTTCTCTGCCGTCCGCAGGAAATCGAATGGTTCTACCAGGCCGGCGCCAGCCGTCTGTTCCCGGATTACTGGCAGGACTACATCGCACCGATCCCTGCGGACGAGCGCGACGACCTGCTCAGTGCTTTCCACAAGCGTCTGACCGGCAACGACCAGATTGCCCAGATGCATGCGGCCAAGGCCTGGTCGACCTGGGAAGGCCGCACGGCCACCCTGCGTCCGAACCCGATGGTGGTCGAGCGCTTCTCCGAGCCGCAGCGCGCGCTGTCGATCGCCCGGATCGAATGCCACTACTTCACCAACAACGCCTTCCTTGAGCCGAACCAGCTGATTCGCGACATGGGCAAGATCGCCCATTTGCCGGGTGTCATCGTCCACGGCCGTTATGACGTGATCTGCCCGTTGGATAACGCCTGGGAACTGCATCAAGCCTGGCCGAACAGCGAATTGCAGGTGATCCGCGATGCCGGGCATGCGGCGTCCGAACCGGGAATCACCGATGCACTGGTGCGTGCGGCCAGTCAGATGGCCCGGCGTTTGCTTGATCTGCCACCTGAAGAAGCATGAAAGGCCTGTTACAGCGCGTGCGTGGCGCGCGCGTCGAAGTGGCGGGGGAGATTGTGGGTGCGGTAGACCAGGGTTTGCTGGTGCTGGTGGCGGTCGAGCCTGAAGACACTCGGGCAAGCGCCGACAAACTCCTGCATAAGCTGCTTAACTATCGGGTATTCAGTGACACCGAGGGCAAGATGAACTTGTCCTTGGCCGACGTCGGCGGTGGTTTGCTGTTGGTATCGCAGTTCACCCTGGCCGCCGATACCAAAAATGGTTTGCGTCCGAGCTTTTCTACCGCTGCCCCACCGGCACTGGGAGAAGAGCTATTTGACTATATATTAGCCAAAGCGCAGCAGGTTCATGGCAAAGTGGCATCAGGTAGATTTGGCGCGGATATGCAGGTGCATCTGGTCAATGATGGCCCGGTAACCTTCCTGTTACAGACCTGAAAGCGCTTGAAACATCTTTTCAGGCGTGTTTCGGTCGAAAACAGGGGTTTTTCGCGATAAATACTTTGTTACCCCTGATGCGTTGTAACGCGGCCTACTAGATAATCCCGCGCTACGGGGATCAGCGTTCGTTGGCCCATTTTTGACTTAGGTAGAGACTTGTCCGGAACCGTTTGGGGAATCATTTAGGCCCATCGGAGTCGGAACAATGCTCGCCAACCTGGCACATAGATAGCTAGCCGTTGGTTTTTTGATCTGTTTTCGGCGAGGGTTGCTCGTGATTGTTAGTCCCTGTAATGCACCAAAATTGTCTGCCAAACGGTTACGAAACGCACTGGTGACGGGCTCTGCCTTGCTTTGCCTGCTCAGCGCTGGCCAGCTTTGGGCATTCAATCTGGATGATGTGTCGGCCAAGGCAAAAGAGAAGGCCGGGCAGAAATACGAAGCCCCGCGCAGCAATCTGCCGAACGAATTCCGTGACATGAAATTCGCGGACTATCAGAAAATTCGTTTCCTGACCGAAAAAGCCGAATGGGCCGATCAGAAAACCCCGTTCAAGCTGTCGTTCTATCACCAGGGCATGCACTTCGACACGCCGGTGAAGATCAACGAAATCACTGCCAACAGCGTTGAAGAGATCAAGTACGACCCGAGTCGTTTCGATTTCGGCGACGTGAAGTTCGATCCTAAAGCCACCGAACAGCTGGGTTATGCCGGCTTCCGTGTGCTGTACCCGATCAACAAGGCCGACAAGCAAGACGAAATCATGACCATGCTCGGCGCGAGCTACTTCCGCGTCGTCGGTAAAGGCCACACCTATGGCTTGTCCGCGCGTGGCCTGGCGATCGACACTGCGTTGCCGTCCGGTGAAGAGTTCCCGCGTTTCACCGAGTTCTGGATTGCGCAACCCAAGCCGACCGACAAGCACCTGGTGATCTACGCCCTGCTGGACTCGCCGCGTGCCACCGGTGCCTACCGCCTGACCCTGCGTCCGGGCAGCGACACCATTGTCGACGTCAAGGCGCAGATGTTCCTGCGCGAGAAGGTCAGCAAGCTGGGTATCGCTCCACTGACCAGCATGTTCCTGTTCGGCGCCAACCAGCCGTCGAAGGTTCTCAACTACCGTCGCGAACTGCACGACTCCAGCGGTCTGTCGATCCATGCCGGCAACGGCGAGTGGATCTGGCGCCCACTGAACAACCCGAAACATCTGGCCGTGAGTAATTTCTCGGTCGAGAACCCGCGTGGTTTTGGCCTGCTGCAACGTGGTCGTGACTTCAGCCACTACGAAGACCTCGATGACCGCTACGACAAGCGCCCAAGTGCCTGGATCGAGCCAAAAGGCGACTGGGGCAAAGGCACGGTCGACCTCGTAGAGATCCCGACCGCCGACGAAACCAACGACAACATCGTGGCGTTCTGGAGCCCGGAAAAACTGCCTGAGCCAGGTCAGCCACTGGATTTCGCCTACCGTCTGCACTGGACCATCGACGAAGCTGCTCTGCATTCGTCGGACAGTGCCTGGGTTCAACAGACCCTGCGCTCCACCGGTGACGTGAAACAGTCCAACCTGATTCGTCAGCCGGACGGTAGCGTTGCTTACCTGGTGGACTTCACAGGCCCGTCCCTCAAGGCGCTGCCAGAAGACGCGCCGGTTCGCAGCCAGGTCAGTGTTGGTGACAACGCCGAGGTGGTTGAGAACAGCGTGCGCTACAACCCTGAGACCCAGGGCTGGCGCCTGACGCTGCGCATGAAGATCAAGGATCCGGGCAAGTCCACTGAGATGCGTGCTGCACTGGTCAAGGACATCGTAGTGCCTGAGCCGGTCAAGGCCCCGGTGGCGAGCGCCAATTCTTCCGTTGCCAAGGCCGACAAAATCGCCGCCAGGCAACAAGAGAAGCTCGACAAGAAAGACAAAGACGCCAAGCAGCCTGTCGCTGCCGAAGCAGCCCCTGCCACACCTCCTGCCCCGGATGCAGCCACGACTGAACAAGTGCTGACCGAGACCTGGAGCTACCAGTTGCCAGCCGATGAGTAATTCCCAAGTACAGCCGGAGACTCTTAGCGAGTACCTGGCGCACCTGCCGATGACCGATGAGCAGCGCGCTGAACTCGCGGGCTGCAAATCCTTCAGCGAACTGCATGAACGCCTGTCGTCGAAGGCGTTCGATGCGCCGAGCGAGGCTGCGCAAGCCTCGGTCGGCCGTCGGCTGACCCTCAACTCCGCCGAGGAGCTTGAAGAGGCCGAGATGCTGGCGCTCGACGCCAGCGGTCGGGTTTGCCTCAAGGCAACCCCACCGATTCGTCGGACCAAGGTCGTGCCCGAGCCATGGCGTACCAATATCCTGGTACGTGGCTGGCGTCGGCTGACCGGTCGCACCAATCCTCCGGCTCCGCCCAAGGATGATCGCGTGTTGCCGGCGGCTCGCTGGCGCACCGTCGGTTCGATCCGCCGCTATATTCTGCTGGTGTTGATGCTGGGCCAGACCATCGTTGCGGGCTGGTACATGAAAGGCATCATGCCGTACCAGGGCTGGTCGTTCGTCGATCTCAACGAAGTCCTGCACCAACCGCTGCTCCAGACCGCCATTCAAGTGCTGCCGTATGCCTTGCAAACCAGCATTCTGATTCTGTTCGGGATTCTGTTCTGCTGGGTCTCGGCCGGTTTCTGGACTGCGCTGATGGGCTTCCTCGAGTTGCTTACCGGGCACGACAAGTACCGCATTTCCGGCGCCAGTGCCGGTAACGAGCCGATTCCCAAGGACGCTCGCACCGCGTTGGTGATGCCGATCTGCAACGAAGACGTACCGCGGGTGTTCGCCGGTTTGCGTGCGACCTTCGAGTCGGTCGCCGCTACCGGTGACCTGGACCGTTTCGACTTCTTTGTCCTCAGTGACAGTAACGACACCGACATCTGCGTCGCCGAGCAGCAGGCCTGGCTGGACGTCTGCCGCGAAGCCAAGGGTTTCGGGAGAATCTTCTATCGCCGCCGCCGTCGTCGCGTAAAACGCAAAAGCGGTAACCTCGACGACTTCTGCCGTCGTTGGGGCGGTGACTATAAGTACATGGTCGTACTCGACGCCGACAGCGTGATGAGCGGCGAATGCCTGACCAGTCTGGTGCGCTTGATGGAAGCCACGCCGGACGCCGGGATCATTCAGACCGCGCCACGTGCCTCGGGCATGGATACGCTGTATGCGCGCATGCAGCAGTTCGCCACGCGGGTATACGGTCCGCTGTTCACCGCCGGTCTGCACTTCTGGCAGTTGGGCGAATCCCACTACTGGGGCCACAACGCGATCATCCGGATGAAGCCGTTCATCGAGCACTGCGCCCTGGCGCCGTTGCCCGGTAAAGGTGCGTTCGCAGGGGCGATCCTTTCTCACGACTTCGTTGAAGCTGCGCTGATGCGCCGTGCCGGCTGGGGCGTGTGGATTGCTTACGATCTGCCTGGCAGCTACGAAGAATTGCCGCCCAACCTGCTCGACGAACTCAAGCGTGACCGTCGCTGGTGCCACGGCAACCTGATGAACTTCCGGCTGTTCCTGGTCAAGGGCATGCACCCGGTACACCGTGCGGTGTTCCTCACTGGCGTGATGTCTTACCTGTCGGCGCCGCTGTGGTTCTTCTTCCTGGTGCTGTCGACTGCGCTGCTGGCGGTCAACACGCTGATGGAGCCGCAGTACTTCATGGAGCCACGACAGTTGTATCCGCTGTGGCCACAATGGCACCCGGACAAGGCCGTTGCGTTGTTCTCGACGACCATCGTGCTGTTGTTCCTGCCGAAGTTGCTGAGCATCATCCTGATCTGGGCCAAGGGCGCGAAAGAGTTCGGTGGCAAGTTCAAGGTGACCCTGTCGATGCTGTTGGAGATGTTGTTCTCCATGCTGCTGGCACCGGTACGGATGATTTTCCATACCCGTTTCGTACTCGCCGCATTCCTCGGCTGGGCTGCGACCTGGAACTCGCCACAGCGTGACGACGACTCCACGCCGTGGAGCGAAGCGGTGCGCCGCCATGGTCCGCAAACCTTGCTGGGCTTCTTCTGGGCCTTGCTGGTGATCTGGCTGAACCCGAGCTTCCTCTGGTGGCTGGTGCCGATCGTCGGTTCGTTGATGCTGTCGATCCCGGTGTCGGTGATCTCCAGCCGCGTGAAGCTGGGCCTCAAATCCCGTGACGAGAGCCTGTTCCTGATCCCTGAGGAATACGCACCGCCACAGGCTTTGCTGGCGACTGATCAGTACACCCACGAAAACCGTTGGCACGCACTGAACGACGGCTTCATCCGCGCAGTGGTCGATCCGCAGCAGAATGCCCTGGCCTGTGCGTTGGCGACTTCGCGTCACGGTCAGGCCGAGCCAATCGAGTGGCTGCGTATCGAACGGGTTCGCCATGCGCTGAAAGTCGGGCCTGCCGGGTTGAACAACCATGAGCGCCTGCAGTTACTGAGCGATCCTGTGGCACTGGGTCGCCTGCATGAGCAGGTCTGGAGCGAAGGTGACGCGCAGTGGCTGGAAGCTTGGCGAGCGTCGGTGAAAGCCGATCCGCATGCGCCGCTGCTGCCGCTTAAACCGGCAATACCCCAGGCGCTTCCGGCCTGATGAAAAAGCCCCGCTTCGTTTAGAAGCGGGGCGCTTTCGAAAAGATCGCAGCCTTCGGCAGGTCCTACAGGGTGTACATCCGTAGGAGCTGCCGAAGGCTGCGATCTTTTGTTTTTCCGCCTCCCCCAAAAAACAATTCCCGCCCAACCCCTTGTGCAAACGGACGAGTGCGTTAGCATCGCCACCCTCTTTGGTGTGCCCGGACAACTTTCTGTCCGTAACTGTCGGTTTTCAAACGGAAATCGGCTTTTTGCGCGCCTCACAATACGATGGGTTAGGGGATTTGGTGATGAAGAAGTCTCTCTCGATGCTGCTGCTCGGCGTCACGGCATTGATGGCAGTCAACGCGGCGCACGCCGGCGCTATCGACGACGCGGTCAAGCGCGGCACGCTGAAAGTCGGCATGGACCCGACCTACATGCCGTTCGAAATGACCAACAAGCGCGGCGAGATCATCGGCTTTGAAGTCGACATCCTCAAAGCGATGGCCAAGGCCATGGGCGTCAAGCTGGAGATGGTGTCCACCGGTTACGACGGGATCATCCCGGCCCTGATGACCGACAAGTTCGACATGATCGGCAGCGGCATGACCCTGACCCAGGAACGCAACCTGCGCCTGAACTTCAGCGAGCCGTTCATCGTGGTCGGCCAGACATTGCTGATCCGCAAAGACCTGGAAGGCACCATCACGTCCTATAAAGACCTGAACACCGCCGACTATCGCATCACCTCCAAACTTGGCACCACCGGCGAAATGGTCGCGAAGAAGCTGATCTCCAAAGCCAAATACCACGGCTACGACAACGAGCAGGAAGCCGTGCTCGACGTGGTCAACGGCAAGGCTGACGCCTTCATCTACGACGCGCCTTACAACGTCGTGGCAGTGAACAAGGTCGGCAACGGCAAGCTGGTGTTCCTCGACAAGCCGTTCACCTACGAACCGCTGGCCTTCGGTCTGAAGAAGGGTGACTACGACAGCATCAACTTCATCAACAACTTCCTGCACCAGATCCACGAAGACGGCACCTACGATCGCATCCATGACAAGTGGTTCAAAGACACCGCTTGGCTCAAGGACATGGAATAAGGCTTGGTCAGATAGACCGCGTCGCCTCAATCGCGAGCAAGCTCGCTCCCACAGGATCTGCGCCGGACACAAATGTTGTGTTCACACCGATCCACTGTGGGAGCGAGCTTGCTCGCGATGACGGCCTCCCCGGCGACACAGAATTCGGAATTTTCAAAGCAAATGAAACAGAAAAAAGCCCAATGGCCCTGGCACGTGTTGACCGTGCTGGTGCTGATCGGCATGGCTGGCGCCTTGTATTACGCCACCTCGCTGATGTCCTACGAATGGCGCTGGAACCGCGTGCCGCAGTACTTCGCCTATCACGCCGAAGAGACTCAGCGTGCCGCGGACATCTCCACCGTCAGTGACCTGGTGCGCAAAGGCGATAAGGCCGAAGTGACCTTACGCAACGACGCCGGGGTCGAACAGCACCTGACGGTCGATGACAACAGCCTGCAAGTCGCCCGTGGCGACGATGTGGCGGAAGGCGATGTGGTCGGCGTGACCCGGCATTGGGCAGCAGGACCGCTGTTGTGGGGGCTGTGGACAACCTTGTGGCTGTCGCTGGTGTCGGGCGTGCTCGGGCTGCTGATCGGTCTGGCAACCGGCCTCTGCCGGCTGTCGAACAACCCGACCCTGCGCGACCTGTCGACCGTCTACATCGAACTGGTGCGCGGTACGCCGCTGCTGGTGCAGATATTTATCTTCTACTTCTTCATCGGCACGGTGCTCAACCTGTCCCGCGAATTCGCCGGGATTGCCGCGTTGTCGCTGTTTACCGGCGCTTACGTGGCAGAAATCATCCGTTCGGGCGTGCAGTCGATTGCCCGTGGGCAGAACGAAGCTGCCCGTTCGCTGGGTTTGAGCGCCGGCCAGTCGATGCGCCACGTGGTGTTGCCGCAAGCGTTCAAACGCGTGCTGCCACCGTTGGCCGGGCAATTCATCAGTCTGGTCAAGGACACTTCGCTGGTGTCGGTGATCGCCATCACCGAGCTGCTCAAAAGCGGCCGTGAAGTCATCACCACCTCGTTCTCGCCGTTCGAAATCCTCTTCTGCGTCGCGGGTCTGTATTTGTTGATCAACCTGCCGCTGTCGAAAATCGCCAGCCGGCTTGAGCGGAGGCTCGCGCAAAGTGATTGAAGTCCGCGATCTGGTAAAAGTCTTCGACACCCGCGGCCAAGTGGTCCGTGCGGTGGACAACGTCACCACGCAAGTGGCCAAGGGCGAAGTGCTGGTGGTGATCGGCCCGTCGGGTTCCGGCAAGTCGACCTTTCTGCGTTGCCTGAATGGGCTGGAAGAGTTTGACTCGGGCTCGGTGAGCATCGACGGTTTGCAACTGGCTGACCCGAAAACCGACGTCAACGCTTACCGCCGTGAAGTCGGCATGGTGTTCCAGCACTTCAACCTGTTCCCGCACATGACGGTGCTGGAGAACCTCTGCCTGGCGCAGAAAGTCGTGCGCAAGCGCGGCAAGAAAGAACGTGAGGCCAAGGCCCTGGCATTGCTGGAAAAAGTTGGCATCGCGCAGAAGGCCAACGAGTTCCCTTCACGCCTCTCTGGCGGTCAGCAACAGCGCGTAGCGATTGCCCGGGCGCTGGCCATGGAGCCGAAGGTCATGTTGTTCGATGAACCGACCTCGGCACTGGACCCGGAAATGGTCGGCGAAGTGCTGGACGTGATGAAGACCCTGGCCGTGGAAGGCATGACCATGGTCTGCGTGACACACGAAATGGGCTTTGCGCGGGAAGTGGCGGATCGGGTGCTGTTCTTCGATCACGGCAAATTGCTGGAAGATGCCTCGCCGGCCGAGTTCTTCGATTCCCCGAAAGATCCAAGGGCGCAGGCGTTTTTGCGGCAGGTTTTGTAATTCAGCCGCCTGCAAGAACGCTATCGCGGGCAAGCCTTGCTCCTACAGATTTATGTCGTGCCCGAATCTTGCGGCAAACATGAGTTCGTAGGAGCAAGGCTTGCCCGCGATGGCATCACCTCAAACCTTGAACTTGCCCACCAGCATCTGCAGATGGGTGCCCAATCGCGCCAGCTCGACGCTGGAGGCGGCGGTCTCTTCGCTGGCGGCCGAGGTCTGGTCGGAGATGTCGCGCACGTTCAGCACGCTGCGGTTGATCTCTTCGGCTACGGCGCTTTGCTGTTCGGCGGCTGCGGCGATCTGCTGGTTCATTGCCTGAATCGCCGAGACGGTGCGGGTGATGTTTGACAGCGAGCCGCCGGCACGACGGGTCAGTTCGACGCTGCTTTCGCTCAGGCTGCGGCTGTTGTCCAGGGTGGTGGCAACCTGCTGAGTACCGCTTTGCAGGCCGACAATCAGTTCTCCGATCTCTTCGGTGGACTTCTGGGTGCGTTGCGCCAGGCTGCGCACTTCGTCGGCAACCACGGCGAAACCACGTCCGGCTTCACCGGCGCGCGCAGCCTCGATAGCGGCGTTGAGAGCCAGCAGGTTGGTTTGTTGGGCCACGGACTTGATCACATCCAGCACGCTGCCGATCTTGTCGCTCTCGCGCTTGAGGTGCCCCATGGCTTCAGTGGAATTGCCTACTTCGGTGGCCAGGCGTTCGATCTGCGCGATGGCTTCGCCGACTACCTTGTCGCCTTCGCGGGCCTGTTGGTCGGCGGCGACGGCGGCTTCCGATGCTTCTTCGGCGTTGCGTGCAACTTCCTGAACCGTGGCAGCCATTTCATTCATGGCGGTGGCCACCTGATCGGTTTCAACCTTCTGGCTGTTGACCCCGGCACTGGTCTGCTCGGTCACGGCGGACAGCTCTTCGGCGGCGCTGGCGATCTGTGTCACGCCTTCGCTGATGCCGCCGATCAGTTCGCGCAGGCCGTCGGTCATGCTCTGCATGGCGCGTTGCAGCTGACCGAGTTCATCGCGACGCTGGGAGATGAGGTTGTGAGTCAGGTCCCCGGCGGCTACGCGCTCGGCGGCTTTCAGGGTCTGGCTCAGCGGGATGACGATCTGTCGGGTGATGGCCCAGGCTGCGAGCAGGCCGAACGCCAGTGCCAGAGCGGTCGCCAGGAGTAGGGTGTTTTTGGCATCGGCGGCTTCGGTGTCACGCGTCGCAGTTTGCGCGGCGGTGAGTTTCTTGCTCAGGTCGAACAGCAGGTCACCTTGCCGGGCCATGTCTTTGAGGGCGGTGACGCTGGCCACTTGGGAGTCGCGGTATTGGCTGACGACCGCGCGGTAAGCGATCAATGAGTCGGTGGCTTGTTGCAGGCTGGCGATGTGCTGTTCCGGGAGTTTTTCCGGCAGGGTCTTGAGGTACTTCAGGGCGTTGTCGATGGCATCCTGCGCCGGTTGCTCAGCCTCGAGCTTGCCGCTGTAGGTGTAGCCGCGCACCTGGAAGCGTGCTTGCTGGATCAACTTGCCTAGCTCAATGATGCTGTTGAACTGGGCAATGCTGTCGCCTTGCAGCAGGGACTTTTCGACCTCCGCCACGCGGGCTGCGGCGTTGTCGGCGGTGGCACCGAGTTTGTCGCGGGCTGCTTCGCGGTTGGCGGTGGCCTGGGTCATGTCGGCAAAGGCGTGTTTGTACTCGCTGACGGCTGCAATCTGCTGATTGAGCATTGCCACATTAGCCGGTTTCACGATGATCTTGAGGGCGCCTTGCAGGCTCTCGTCGAGCTTGCCCAACAGGTCGCTGACCGCCGCCGGGCCTTGTTCACCGCGGCGCATTTCGTAGTCCAAACGCGCAATGCGCAGGTCTTTGGTCAGCTCGTTGAGACTGGAAATATAACCGAGCTTGTCACCGCGACTGATGATGCTGCTCATGCCCATCCAGCCGTTTACGGTAATCAGCAGGGTCAAGAGCAACACCAGGCCGAAGCCAATGCCAAGCTTGCGATTGACGCTTAAATTTCCAAGGTTTTCGGCTAACCATCGGTACATTCTGCGGACCCCCTATGACCACTTATTGGATTTCTAGAGAGAATATCGGCGGGTGCGCAGTTTTCTGTAGGAGCTGCCGCAGGCTGCGATCTTTTCAAATGGTCTGCAAATCAAGATCAAAAGATCGCAGCCTGCGGCAGCTCCTACGTGGGGGCGTGTTAGAACAGGCGCGAAAGCAGGGCCGTGACGGCGGTTTCAACCCGCAGGATGCGGTCGCCGAGCTGTACCGGTTGCAGGCCGGCCTTGGTCAGCAGGTCGATTTCGTAGGGGATCCAGCCACCTTCCGGGCCGATGGCCAGGGTCACCGGTTCGTCCAGCCCGCGGGGGCAGGGCGGGTAATTGCCGGGGTGGCCGATCAGTCCGAGGGTGCCGTCGGTGATGGCCGGCAGGCGGTCTTCAACGAAGGGTTTGAAGCGTTTTTCGATGACGATTTCGGGCAGCACGCTGTCGCGGGCCTGTTCCAGGCCGAGGATCAGTTGCTCGCGAATCGCCTCGGGTTCGAGGAACGGCGTCTGCCAGAAGCTCTTCTCGACCCGATAGCTGTTCACCAGCACGATTCGCGGCACACCCATGGCGGCCACCGTCTGAAACACTCTGCGCAGCATCTTCGGCCGTGGCAGGGCGAGCAACAGGGTCAGCGGCAGTTTGGCCGGTGGTGGCTGGTCGAGGGTGACGCGCAATTCGGCTTCATCAACGTCCAGGCGCAGCAACTCGGCTGAGCCCATCAAACCGCCGATACGCCCGACCCGCAGGCTGTCGCCGACCGCCGCACGATGCACTTCCTGCATGTGGGTCAGTCGGCGATCGCGCAGGATTACCCGGTCGGCCGCAATGAAATCGGCCTCTTCGAGGAGCAGCAGGTTCACGGCTGAGTCGCTGGCGGCTGGTCGTTGTGATCGTCAGCCGGCTGGTCGTCCGTATGGTCGCTACGTTTGCTGATCAGGCTGCCAAACAGGATGCCGATCTCGAACAATAGCCACATCGGCACGGCCAGCAGGGTCTGCGAGAAAATGTCCGGAGGGGTCAGAATCATGCCGACCACGAAGCAGCCGATGACCACATACGGACGGATCTTCTTCAGGTATTTGACGTCGACTACGCCGATCCATACCAGCAGCACCACGGCCACCGGGATCTCAAACGCCACGCCGAAGGCGAAGAACAGCGTCATGACGAAATCCAGATAACTGGTGATGTCGGTCATCATTTCCACGCCCGCCGGAGTGGCCGAAGCGAAGAATTTGAAGATCAACGGGAACACCAGAAAGTAGGCGAACGCCATGCCGGTGTAGAACAGCAGGATGCTCGACACCAGTAGCGGCACCGCGATGCGCTTCTCATGCTTGTACAGGCCCGGCGCGATGAAGCCCCAGATCTGATGCAGGATCACCGGGATCGCCAGGAACAGCGAGACCATCATGGTCAGCTTCAACGGTGTCAGGAACGGCGAGGACACGTCGGTGGCGATCATCGTCGCGCCCGCCGGCAAATACTGGCGCAGCGGTATCGAGACGAAGGTGTAGATCTGCTGGGTGAAGGCGAACAGCCCGGCGAAGATCAGGAAGATCGCCGCGACGCAGCGCAGCAGGCGAGTGCGCAACTCGGTGAGGTGCGATACCAGCGGCATGTGCTGGTCATTCTCTGGAATATCGCTCATGGGGCTCGCGGCGGCTGTGTTGGATCGTGGGGGGCTGGCGCAGTGGATGCCGCCGCAGGAGTAACAGGCGCTGTCGGTGGTGCGGCAACTTCAACCGGCGTAGCGATCGGTGCAGCTTCGGCGACCGGTGCAGGCGCTTGAACCGCCTGCTCGGCCACCGTCTCAACCGGCGTCGGCTGCTGGGTCGGGTTGAGGATTTTGCGCGCCTCTTGCTCCAGCGACAGAATGTGCTCGTTGTGCAGTTGCCGACGAATTTCGTCAGCGCCGATTTCACGTTCAACTTCCTGTTTGATCGCGTTAAAGCTGCGCTTCAGGCGTCCGATCCACAGGCCGGCGGTGCGCGCAGCGCCCGGCAGACGCTCGGGGCCCAGCACCAGCAGGGCAACGAGGCCGACGAGCAGCAGTTCAGAGAAGCTGATACCGAACATTAGTCTGTGCTCACGAGTCTTTGCGGGTTGGCTCTTCGACTTTGTGGGCCTGCACGTCGATAGTGTGCGACTCCTTCAGTGTCGAGGCCTGTGGCTGCACCGGCGATGTTGGCTGTGCAGTGGTAGGCGGAACGACTGGTTCAGCAGGCTTTTCTTCGTCATTCATGGCTTTGCGAAAGCCCTTGATCGTTTCGCCGACGTCAGTGCCGAGGTTTTTCAGTTTCTTGGTGCCGAATACCAGTACCACGACAATCAGGATGACGATCCAGTGTTTCCAGTCAAAAATGCCCATGTTGCTGCTCCTCTCTAATAGTTATTCAGGCGGACGGGCGCGAGGCTTTCTCGACGTGACCGGACAGGCCGAAGCGGCGGTCCAGCTCATCGAGCACAGCCTGCGGATGCTGCCCCAGTTGGGCGAGCATGACCATGCTATGGAACCATAGGTCAGCGGTTTCGTAGATTACATCACTGCAATCTCCGCTGATGGCGGCGTCTTTGGCGGCAATGATGGTCTCGACCGATTCTTCGCCGACTTTTTCCAGAATCTTGTTCAAGCCCTTGTGGTAAAGGCTGGCGACATAGGAGCTGTCGGCGGCAGCGCCTTTACGCTCTTCCAGCACTTGGGCCAGACGGGTCAGGGTGTCAGTCATGTTTGTGGTCCGAATAGATGGCGTGCGGGTCTTTCAAGACCGGGTCGACAGTTTTCCAGTCGCCGTTCTCATAGACGCGGTAGAAGCAGCTTTGACGGCCGGTATGGCAGGCGATGTCGCCGATTTGCTCGACCATCAGAATGATCACGTCGGCGTCACAGTCCAGGCGCATCTCATGCAAGGTTTGCACATGCCCGGACTCTTCGCCCTTGCGCCACAGCTTGCCGCGCGAACGTGACCAGTAAATGGCGCGGTTCTCGGCGGCGGTCAGTTCCAGCGCTTCGCGGTTCATCCAGGCCATCATCAGCACGCGCCCGGTTTTGTGATCCTGGGCGATCGCCGGCACCAGGCCGTCGCTGTCCCATTTGATCTCGTCCAGCCAATCTTTCATCTTCGACTCCGACAGTGGGCTCGACACTTCAGTAGTGGAGCCCTGGCGTTGAAACAGTGTGCCAGTCTGCGGGGGCTCTGGCTATCGGCGAACGATCAGATACAAGCCTACGGCCACCATGATTGCGCCGGGCCAATGGCCGAGCCCGTCCAGAGGGCCGCCGGCCAGCAGGATCGCGCCGCCCGCCAGATGTGCGGTGCCGAGCAGGCGCAGGAACCAGTCGTCCGAGCGACGGTGCCAGGCCGGTGGCGGGTTTACGATGTGGGGCTGCGACATGCGGTCGAGCAGGTCGCGAGTCATGTTGGCCAGATGCGGCAGTTGTTCGACCTGGTTGTGCAGATTGCCCAGCAAGGTTTTCGGGCTGACGCGCTCGCGCATCCAGCGTTCCAGGAATGGTTGCGCGGTGTTCCAAAGGTCCAGGTCCGGGTACAGCTGACGACCCAGGCCTTCGATGTTGAGCAAGGTTTTTTGCAGCAGCACCAGCTGCGGCTGCACTTCCATGTTGAAGCGGCGCGCCGTCTGGAACAGGCGCATCAGCACCTGACCGAAGGAAATATCTTTTAACGGTTTTTCGAAGATCGGCTCGCACACCGTACGGATAGCCGCTTCGAATTCGTTGAGTTTGGTTTCCGCCGGCACCCAGCCCGAATCGATGTGCAATTGGGCCACGCGACGGTAGTCGCGCTTGAAGAACGCGAACAGGTTGCGCGCCAGATAATCCTGGTCTTCGGGGGTCAGGCTGCCGACGATCCCGCAGTCGATCGCAATGTATTGCGGGCTCCACGGCTGCACGGTGCTAACGAAGATGTTGCCGGGGTGCATGTCGGCGTGGAAGAAACTGTCGCGGAACACTTGAGTGAAGAAAATCTCCACGCCACGTTCAGCGAGCATTTTCATGTCGGTGCGTTGGTCGGCGAGGGTCGCCAGGTCCGTGACCTGAATCCCGTAGATACGCTCCATCACCAACACTTTTGGCCGGCACCAGTCCCAGTAGACCTGTGGCACGTACAGCAGCGGCGAGCCGTCGAAGTTGCGTCTCAACTGGCTGGCGTTAGCCGCTTCGCGCAGCAGGTCGAGCTCGTCGAAGATGGTTTTCTCGTAGTCGCTGACCACGTCCACCGGGTGCAGCAGGCGCGCGTCGGCAGAGAGTTTTTCTGCCGCGCGGGCGAGGATGAACAGCCAGGCCAGGTCTTGCGCGATGATCGGCTTGAGGCCCGGGCGGATGACCTTGACCACCACTTCTTCGCCGCTCTTGAGCTGTGCCGCATGGACCTGCGCCACCGAGGCCGAGGCCAGCGGCTCGATGTCGAATCGGCTGAACACATCGCTGATCTTCTTGCCCAGCTGTTCTTCGATCAGCTTGACCGCTACTTGAGAGTCAAACGGCGGTACACGGTCCTGCAACAGCATCAGCTCATCGGCGATATCTTCGGGCAGCAAGTCGCGCCGGGTGGAAAGAATCTGCCCGAACTTGATGAAAATCGGCCCCAGGTCCTGCAACGCCAGCCGCAAGCGCGCACCTCGGCTCAGGTCCAGGGTTTTACGCGGGAACCAGCGCCACGGCAGTGCATAACGCAGCGCCAGCAGGAACCACGGCAGTGGCAGGGCGAACAGCAGGTCATCGAGGCGGTAGCGGATCACGACGCGCTGGATGCGCAACAAACGGCGGACGGCAAGCAGCTTCATGCGTTATCGCTTGAATCAAGGGATCGGGAAAGACGCTCGAAGCGCGCCTCAAGACGTTCCAGATCGAGTTTGATCTGGTCCAGTTCACTAAACCGCGCATCGGCTTCGCGTTGGCCGACGAGGGCGCGCGATTCTTCGGCGAGGTAGTCGGCAAGGTTCTGGTTCAGGCTGGTGAAACCTTGCTGATACCAGCGTGCGCGGCTGCGCAAGTGACCGCCCAGCAGTTGCGTGGCGACCGGGCCGAGCCAGCGCGAGAGTTCGTATTCCCAGTCCAGCTCCAGGTCTTGAAGGACTGAAGCCAGCGCCAGCAGCACACCGCTGTCGCCGTCGAGTTCAACTTCAGGGCCATGCAGGACCGACGTCTTGTCCTTGCTCAAGGCAAGCGCGAGCAGGCTCGCGGCCGGTGCACGCAAGGTGCAGTCGGCATCCGCGGCCCAGTGCGCCGCCAGCATCAGGCCTTCGTCGCTGGGCAGAATAAACATCTGCAACGCCGGGTTGCGGCAATCGACGGCAATCACCTTGCCGTTCAAGCGTGCCAGACGCGGCAGCGCCGTACTGTCGAGCCGCAGTACCCGGTTGAGGCCGAGTTCGACACTGGCGAGCAGGCCGGCGAGCAACATCAGGGCTTGATGCCGCGGTGCAGGGCGACGATGCCTGCGGTCATGTTGTGGTAGGTCACGCGGTCGAAACCGGCTTCGACCATCATCGACTTCAGGGTTTCCTGATTCGGGTGCATGCGGATCGATTCGGCCAGGTAGCGATAGCTTTCCGAGTCATTGGTGATCAGCTTGCCCATCAACGGCATGAAGGCGAACGAGTAGGCGTCGTAGGCCTTGGACATCAGCGCGTTGGTAGGTTTGGAGAACTCCAGCACCAGCAAACGACCGCCCGGCTTGAGTACCCGCAGCATGGAACGCAGGGCGTCTTCCTTGTGGGTGACGTTGCGCAGGCCGAACGCAATGGTCACGCAGTCGAAGTGGTTGTCCGGGAACGGCAGCTTTTCAGCGTCGGCCTGAACGAACTCGACGTTGCCGGCCACACCCAGATCCAGCAGGCGGTCACGACCGACCTTGAGCATGGATTCGTTGATGTCGGCGAGCACTACCTGGCCAGTCGGGCCTACCAGGTACGAGAACTTTCGGGTCAGGTCGCCGGTGCCGCCAGCGATGTCCAGCACGCGGTTGCCGGTGCGAACGCCCGACAGTTCGATCGCGAAACGCTTCCACAGGCGGTGCATGCCGCCCGACAGGAGGTCGTTCATCAGGTCGTATTTGGCGGCTACCGAATGGAAAACCTCAGCGACTTTTTCCGCTTTCTGGCTTTCCGGAACGTTTTTGAAGCCGAAGTGAGTGGTGGGTTCGGCATCGCTGCCTTTGCGCTGATCAGTCATATCGCTGTCACCAAAAGAGAATGCGCGACATTCTAATCCCGCAGGCATGCTTTGTCTTGGCAAGGCTGAAGGTAAGATAGGCAACCGCCCGGACGTTTTGACGCAGTAGGGTCAGAATGTTTGAGGCAAGTCCCGATAAAGCAGGAGTCATTCAGTGGCCCATATCAGTGTTGAGCGTGCCCATGGCCTGGGTAAGGAAGCAGCCCGCGAGAAGGCTGACAAACTGGCGGAAAAACTGGCTGTGCAATATGGTCTGGTACCTCAATGGTCGGGCGACACCCTGAACCTCAAGCGTTCCGGGGTCAAAGGTGCGGTGTATGTGGGCGACACCTCGATCAGGATCGATGTCGAACTCGGTCTGTTGATGTCAGCGATGAGCGGGACCATCAAATCGGAAATCGAAAGGGCCCTCGATAAAGCCCTGGTCTGATTGCCCTTGTTTTTGTAGGAGCAAGGCTTGCCCGCGAGGCGGTATGCCAGGCACACCACGTTATCGTTCATCGCGAGCAAGCTTTGCTCCTACAGGTTTTAGGCACCACCCAATTGTTGCGGTTGTTAGGGTGCCGTTTCTAATTTTTCTCACTACGTTGTGCCTGAGCCCGACGCTTGACGGGCAGTTCCTCAAACCTTCTGCGCGTGAGGTGCACCATGGCCAAAGTTACTTTGAAGAAAAAAACTGACGTTCAGCCGACGGCGTTGAACGAAGTGAAATCCTATGCCCGCAAGATCTGGCTGGCAGGCCTGGGTGCCTACACCAAGGTCGGTCAGGAAGGCAGCGAGTACTTTCAGGAGTTGATCAAGGCTGGTCAAACTGTTGAAAGTAAAGGCAAAAAAGTTGTGACGACACAACTTGAAGCGGCCAACACTCAGATTGATAGCGTGAAGAGCGATGTCACCAGCTTCAGAGGCAAAGTCGAAGTTCAACTCGACAAAGTCGAGAAGGCTTTCGACACGCGTGTCGCAAGTGCCTTGAATCGTATCGGCATTCCGTCTAAACATGACGTTGAGACACTCTCTGCTAAGCTCGATGAGCTGACGGCATTGCTCGAACGTGTCGCGCGTAAACATTAAGGAGAACGGGATGGCTGGCAAAAAGAACACCGAGAAAGAAGGCAGCTCGTGGATTGGGAAAGTCGAAGACTACTCCCGCAAAATCTGGCTTGCTGGTTTAGGCGTGTACTCGAAGATCGACACTGACGGCAGCAAACTCTTCGATACATTGGTTAAGGATGGCGAGAAGGCCGAGAAGCTCACCAAGAGCGCTGTCGGCAAAACAGTCGACGCTGCCAAAGGCTCCGCTCAATCGGCCAAGTCGCGTATCAGCGGTGTCAAGGATCGCGCGCTGGGCAAGTGGGACGAGCTGGAAGGGGCTTTCGACAAGCGCCTGAACAGCGCCATTTCGCGTCTTGGCGTACCAAGCCGCAATGAAGTCAAAGCGCTGCACAGCAAGGTCGATACCCTGACCAAGCAAATCGAAAAACTCACCGGTGCCAAGGTTGCGCCTGTTGCAGCTAAAACCGCAGCAGCCAAACCAGCCGCTAAAACTGCCGCCAAACCACTGGTCAAAGCTGCCGCTAAACCGGCCGCCAAACCAGCGGCTAAAGCGCCAGCCAAGCCAGCGGCGAAAACCGCAGCAGCCAAACCTGCAGCGACCAAGCCAGCAGCCAAACCGGTAGCCGCTAAACCGGCTGCTGCGAAGAAGCCTGTAGCCAAAAAACCTGCAGTTGCGAAAGCTGCCGCACCGAAACCAGCAGTGGCCGCCGCCAAACCGGCAGCACCGGTCAGCCCGGCGAACTCCGCCACGGCGCCAACCCCTGCTGTGACCCCGACTGTTACGCCAGTACCATCGGCGCCAACCAGTCAGTCCTGATTAACCCAGGGCACGCAAAAACGCCCGGCCTGCGAAGGTCGGGCGTTTTTGTTTGGGGTTTGAGTCGTCAGCCGAAAAGATCGCAGCCTGCGGCAGCTCCTACATGAAACCGCGTACACCCGTAGGAGCTGCCGAAGGCTGCGATCTTTTGATCTTTAATCGTGTTCTTCCAGGTACTGCAACGCCAACTGCTCGGTCGCGAGTTTCGCCGGCGGCAGCAGATGCGGCGCCACCAGCATCATGATCTGGTAGACCACTACTCGCACTTCGCCTTCACGATCGAGAATCCGCTGATAGTCCAGGGAAAACAGCAAGGTCATGGTGATCTGTTCCACCAGTTGTCCCAGTGCCTGGGTATCGCTGACCAGTTGCCCCTGGGTCTTCAACTGCGCCAGTAACGAGGCCAGTGTGCGCTTGAGGGAATTGAGTAAATTGCGGATGCCCTTGGCCAGTTTCGGCAAGCGTCCGGCCAGGTTCGACAAGTCCTGGAACAGGAAGCGGTAGTGCGCCAGGCGTTCGACGATCAGGTGCAGGAACAGCCAGTAATCTTCCGGTGCCAGTTGCACGTCCGACGGTGGGTCGAGCAGCGGCGTCAATTCGCTTTGAAATCGGTCGAATAGTCCGAGAATCAGCGGCTCCTTACCGTGAAAATGGTAGTAGAGGTTGCCGGGGCTGATCCCCAACTCATTGGCAACTTCCATGGTGGAAACATTTGGCTCGCCCTTCTGATTGAACAGCAGCAAGGCGCATTCAAGAATCCGGTCGCGGGTTTTCATCCAGTCTTCTTAATGATTCGTCAGGCCACGGCCGGCACTTCCGGCCGTGGCACGGGGAGAGTTCAGCGTACGCGCACGTAAGTGCCTGGCGCCGCCTCCATCGGTGGATAGTTCTGGTTGCCGAGGGCCATCAGGGTTTCGTGTTGAGTACCGGAACGTTCCTGAATCCAGCCCAGCCATTGGGTCCACCAACTGCCGTCGACATGTTTGGCGTCGTAGTACCAGGCACGTGGATCGCTGCTCAGTTTCGGGTTGTCGACATAGTTGGCTTTGGGGTTGCTCGGTGGATTGAGAATGCTCTGCACGTGACCACTGTTGGATAGCACGAAGCGCCGTTCCCCCCCCAGCAGCAGTGTCGAGCGGTACACCGCGTCCCAAGGCGTAATGTGATCGTTGATCCCGGCGACGCTAAAGCTGTCGACGTTGACTTTCTGCAAGTCGATCGGGGTGCCGCAGACCTCCAGTCCGCCAGGATGGGTCAACGGGTTGTGCTTGAAGAAGTCCAGCAGGTCGCCGTGAAAGGCTGCCGGCAGGCGAGTGTTGTCATTGTTCCAGTAGAGAATGTCGAACGCTGGCGGCTCTTTGCCCAACAGGTAGTTGTTGACCCAGTAGTTCCAGATCAGATCGTTGGGGCGCATCCAGGCAAAGACCTTGGCCATGTCGCGGCCTTCGAGCACACCTTTCTGGTAGGAGCGACGCTTGGCCGCCTCCAGGGTCTGCTCGTCGGCGAACAGGGTCGCCGGGCTTTCCAGTTGACTGTCGAGCAGGCTGACCAGATAGGTCGCGCTGGCGACCCGCCGCAGTTGCCGCTTGGCTTGCAGATGGCCTTGCAAGGCGGCGATGGTCAGGCCTCCGGCGCAGGCGCCCATCAGGTTGACCTCGCGGCTGCCGGTGATCGCCCGGCAGACATTCAGCGCTTCTTCCGCCGCTTCGACATAACTCGACAGGCCCCATTCGCGATGGCGCACATCCGGGTTGCGCCAGCTGACTATGAACACTTGCAGACCGTTCTTCAGCGCAAACTGGACGAAGCTGTTGTGCGGGCTCAAGTCGAAAATGTAGTACTTGTTGATCTGCGGCGGCACCACGAGCAGCGGTTTGGCGTACTGCTTTTCGCTCATCGGCTTGTACTGGATCAGCTCGAGCAATTCGTTGCGAAACACCACGGCGCCGGTGGTGGTGGCAACCGTTTTGCCGACCTCGAAGGCGTGCTTGGTGACCTGGCTGGGCAGGCCGTTGTTGTGCATCAGGTCGTCGAACAGATGGCTGAGACCACGTACCAGACTCTGGCCGCCAGAGTTGAACAGCTCCTTGACCGCCAGTGGGTTGAGCAAGGTATTGGAAGGCGAGACTGCGTCGTTAAGCAGGGTAAAGGCAAATTGCGCACGTGCACGGTCATCCGCGGACATGCCGCTTTCATCGATCCATTTTTTGACCTGTTTCTGCCAGCTCAAGTAGGCCTGAAGACCGCGCCGGTAAAACGGATTGAGGGCCCAGCTCGGGTCGGCGAAGCGGGTGTCCGAAGGGTTGGGCTGGTGCAAGGTCTCGCCGAGTAGCACTCGGCCCAGTTGCCCGCCCAGCGCCAGTGCGTGTTTGGCACTGTGCACCGGGTGGCGCAAGCCATGGGCGGCGACGCTGCGCAGAGTCGAGAACAGATCCCGGCCGCGCAGACCAGTGATCGCACTCTGAGCATTGATGAATGCGGCGGGTGGAGGAAAGGCGCCCGGCGCTTTTTTGTCTCGCATGAGTCAACACTCCTTCGTCAAGCCATCAACAAGTACATCAATTGCGAATAGACACCATAGTCGCTCCGGACCTCCCTTGCGGCTTTCGACAATCCTGTCGACGTACGCAGTACGTCAAGTGCCGCCGAACGACGCCGGGTGCGGATGCATCACTGCCCGTTGGCGTTCTTCCTGGAGAAATTTCATGATGATCGGTGCGACGGCCTCGGCCCGGGTGATCAGGAATAAATGACCGTCGTCGATTATGTGTAGCTGGGCATTGGGAATACGCCAGGCGAGTATGCGCATATTGATCAGCGGAATGAGCGGGTCATCATCACCGGCCAGCACCAGGGTCGGCTGATTGATTTTGTGCAGCCAGTGAATACTGGTCCAGCCGAGGCCCGCGAATAGCTGCCAGTAGTAGCCGAGTTTGCCCGCCGAACGCACTTTGCTCGCGTGCTCCGCCGCCAGGTTCGGATCACGGCGGAACGAACCGCCGTAGATCAGCGGCGCAATGCGAATCACGTGGGATGGCTGGATGTAGCGTCTTGGGCTGGCCATCATCCACAGCACTTTCGGTTTGCCCGGCACCATCACCATACCCGCCGCCGTCGCTGCCAGAACGAGCTTCTTGCAGCGCTCGGGGTAGTCGAAGGCGAACTGTTGGGCAAGTGCCCCGCCCCACGAAACGCCAACCACGTTGACTTGCCCGTAATCGAGGTAGTCGAGCATCCGTGTGGTTAGCTTGGCCAGGCCGGGAAAGCGGTAGGGGTGGTTAGGTGTCGAAGAGCCACCGACACCGGGAACGTCGAAGGCGATCACTTCCAGGTCCGGGTCCAGCGCCTGGACGAACGGAAACACCAGCTCCAGGTTGGCGCCGATGCCATTGAAAATCAGCAAGGGCGTCAAGTGAGGCTTGCCGGGGCGTACCGCGGTGCGGATGGTTTGACCATCCAGGTCGACGGTACGAAATATGAACGGTTGCGGCATGCTTCAAGCCCTGTGGGTTGGGTCGCTATCACTTGTCCAGTGTGGGAGCGGGCTTGCTCGCGAAGGGGCCATGACATCCAACACATTCATTGACTGTCAGACCGCTTTCGCGAGCAAGCCCGCTCCCACATGGACGAGGTGTGTCAGTTAGCGTTCATGCACGTATGTCCCCGGTGATGCTTCACCTGCCGCATAGGTCTTGTTGCCGAGTACGGTCGGGGCTTTTTTCAGCTTGCCCGAACGCTCGGCTTGCCAGGCCTGCCAGTGCAGCCACCAGGAGTCAGTGTGCTTGGTTGAGTTCTCTAACCAGTCGTTGGCATGGGCCGGCATGTCGGTGCTGGTCATGTAACGGGATTTCGGGTTGCCCGGCGGGTTCAGAATGCTCTGGATATGTCCGCTGCTGGACAGCACGAATTCGACCTTGCCACCAAACAGCTGCGCCGACTTGTAGCACGACTTCCACGGTGTGATGTGGTCGTTGGTGCCTGCCAGGGAGTAGACGTCTGCCGTAACCTGCTTGAGGTCGATCGGCGTGCCGCACACTTCCAGTGCATCGGGACGGATCAGTGGGTTGTTTTTGAACATTTCGATCAGGTCGCCGTGGAACGCCGCAGGCAGTCGGGTGGTGTCGTTGTTCCAGAACAGAATGTCGAAGACCGGAGGCTCGTTGCCCAACAGGTAGTTGTTGACCCAGTAGTTCCAGATCAGGTCGTTGGGGCGCATCCAGGCGAAGACCTTGGCCATGTCGCGACCTTCGAGCACACCGGCCTGATAGGAGTGGCGCTTGGCGGCTTCCAGGGTTTGTTCGTCGACGAACAGTGCGACCTGGGAATCAAGGGTGGTGTCGAGCACGCTGACGAGCAGGGTCAGGGCGTTGACCTTCTTCTCGCCGATCGCTGCGTAGTGGCCCAGCAGGGCGGTGCAGGTGATGCCGCCGGAGCAGGCACCGAGCATGTTCACGTCTTTGCTGCCGGTAATCGCGGTGACCACGTCGACCGCTTCCTTGAGCGCTTCGATGTAGGTCGACAGACCCCATTCACGCTGGGCCTTGGTCGGGTTGCGCCAGCTGACGATGAATGTCTGCACGTTGTTGCGCAGGCAGAAGCGCGCCAGGCTTTTGTCCGGGCTCAAGTCGAAAACGTAGAACTTGTTGATCTGTGGTGGCACCACCAGCAGTGGGCGTTCGTGCACTTGTTCAGTGATTGGCCGGTACTGGATCAGCTCCAGTACATCGTTGCGGAAAACCACCGCGCCTTCGGTGGTGCCCAGGCTCTTGCCGACTTCGAAGGCGCCCATATTGACCTGGCTCGGCATGCCGCCGTTGTTCACCAGATCCTTGGCCAGGTGGGAGAGGCCATCGAGCAGGCTTTTGCCGCCGGTTTCGAAGAAGCGTTTGACGGCAGCAGGGTTGGCCGCGCTGTTGGTCGGGGCCATGGCTTCGGTCATCAGGGTGATCACGAAGTGCGCGCGGGCGATGTCCTGCTCGGACAGTTTGCTGTCGCCGATCCAGTCGTGGAGTTCCTTGCGCCACGCCAGGTAGGTTTGCAGATAACGTTTGTAGAGCGGGTTCTGACTCCACGCCGGATCGTTGAAGCGACGGTCATCGCTTTCCGGTTGCAACTCGGATTTACCGAGCATCACGTTCTTGAGCTCAATGCCAAAGTGCGCGACATGCTTGACGCTGTGGATGGGTTGTTTGATGGCCTGGGTCAGCACCATGCGGGCAGAGGTAAGCAGATCCTTTCGACGCAAGCCGATGACCGGATTAAGCCCCAGGGTATTTTCCGAGGCTTGAAATTTCAGGTCATCGTTATTCTTGTTACTCATCTACGACGCTCCATTGTCCTGAGGCGAGTACCTGAGGCCTGCTGTGTAGTCACACAGCAAATGCCAGGTACTACTGCTCGGGTGACCGTTAATTGCGCAACACTACAAAATGCACAGAACTTGCCAGCTCCATTGGTTACCCGAGTTTAATTTTTTTCGCAAGCAGGCCGATCCTCGGCCACGCAGCCCAGCATTCAAACAGATGAAATTAGAAAATGCCCTCTAAAGAGCGAGAGCCTTGACCTAGAGCATCAGCTTGACGACAGACACGCTTGGATCGCGGGATTTTCCGGCGGCTTTGAGCTCGGCAAGATAGTCGTCCCAGAGTGCGTCATATCGTCGCGCCAGTTCGTACAGGTATTCCCAGGTGAACAGGCCGCTGTCGTGGCCGTCATCGAAGGTCAATTTCAGTGCGTACTGACCGGCCGGTTCGACCTTGTTCAGGCCTACGCCGATCTTGCCAAATTGCAGGATAGGTTTGCCATGGCCCTGGACCTCGGCGGAAGGAGAGTGCACGCGCAAAAATTCTGCGCTCAGGTGATAGACCTCATCGGGCGCGTATTTCAGCTCCAGGGTTTTCGAGGCTTTGTGCAGTTTGATATCGGTGGGGAGTTTGGTCATGACCTGTAGTCCGTCAGTGGGAGACCTGTTGGAACCTGATCTGCAAAACACCGCAGTTCAAATGTGGGAGCGGGCTTGCTCGCGAAAGGGGCATAACATTCAGCATCAACGTTGAATGTCAGACCGCTTTCGCGAGCAAGCCCGCTCCCACAGGTCCGCTAGCGCTGTAAGTATGGCTTACAGGATATAACGGGACAGGTCTTCGTTCTGCGCCAATTCGCCGAGGTGGCTGTTGACGTATGCAGCGTCGATGCGGATCGGTTCCTCGCTGTGGGTGCTGGCCAGATCAGAGGCACTGAACGACACCTCCTCGAGCAGGCGTTCGAGCAAGGTGTGCAGGCGACGCGCACCGATGTTCTCGGTCTTCTCGTTGACTTGCCAGGCGATCTCCGCCACACGCTTGATGCCGTCCGGCATGAACTCGATGGTCACGCCTTCGGTTTTCAGCAGCTCACGGTATTGCTCGGTCAACGATGCGTGCGGCTCGCTGAGGATGCGCTCGAAGTCTTCCGGGGTCAGGGCCTTGAGTTCGACGCGGATCGGCAGACGACCTTGCAGCTCGGGCACCAGATCACTCGGCTTGCTCAGGTGGAACGCGCCGGAGGCGATGAACAGGATGTGGTCGGTTTTGACCATGCCCAGTTTGGTGTTGACCGTGCAGCCTTCGATCAGCGGCAGCAAGTCGCGCTGTACGCCTTCGCGGGATACATCGATACCGCCGGAATTGCCACGCTTGGCAACCTTGTCGATTTCGTCGATGAACACGATGCCGTGCTGTTCGACCGCTTCCAGGGCCTTGGCCTTGAGCTCTTCGTCATTGACCAGGCGGCTGGCTTCTTCGTCGCGCACCAGTCTCAGTGCTTCCTTGACCTTGAGCTTGCGACTCTTGCGCTTGCCCTTGCCCATGTTGGCGAACAGGCTCTGCAACTGGTTGGTCATTTCTTCCATGCCCGGTGGCGCGGAGATATCGACGCCGGATACTTCGGCGACTTCGATTTCGATCTCCTTGTCATCCAGCTGACCTTCGCGCAGGCGCTTGCGGAACAGTTGGCGGGTGTTGGAATCCTGGGCCGGCGCGGCGTCTTCGTTACTGAAGCCCATGCGTGCCGGCGGCAGCAGTGCATCGAGGATGCGCTCTTCGGCGGCGTCTTCGGCGCGATGGCGAACCTTGATCATTTCCTGTTCGCGCAGCAGCTTGATCGCTGCATCGGCGAGGTCGCGAATGATCGATTCGACGTCACGGCCGACATAGCCGACTTCGGTGAACTTGGTCGCTTCGACCTTGATGAACGGCGCGTTGGCGAGTTTGGCCAGGCGACGGGCGATTTCGGTTTTACCGACACCGGTCGGGCCGATCATCAGGATGTTCTTGGGCGTTACTTCAACACGCAGCTCTTCAGGCAGCTGCATCCGGCGCCAGCGGTTACGCAGGGCGATGGCGACGGCGCGCTTGGCATCGTCCTGGCCGATGATATGGCGACTGAGTTCATGGACGATTTCGCGGGGAGTCATTGGCATAGTAATTGGCGGTCCTCAAGCAAGAATGAGCCGTGGCGCAAGGCCAACACAGGCTTACTCAGCGAGGTCCTGCTCCTCAATGGTGAAAGTGTGGTTGGTGAATACACAGATGTCGCCGGCGATGCCGAGCGCGGTTTCGACGATTTCGCGGGCTGACAGATCGGTTTTCTTCAGCAGGGCGCTGGCAGCGGCCTGCGCGTAACCGCCGCCGGAACCCATGGCGATCAGGCCTTCTTCGGGTTCAACCACATCGCCGTTGCCGGTGATGATCAGGGAGGCGTCTTTGTTGGCGACTGCGAGCATGGCTTCGAGGCGGCTGAGGGAACGATCGGTGCGCCATTCTTTGGCGAGTTCGACAGCGGCGCGAACCAGGTGGCCCTGGTGCTTCTCAAGCTGGCCTTCGAAACGTTCGAAGAGGGTAAAGGCGTCAGCGGTGGCGCCGGCAAAACCGGCGATGACCTGGCCGTGGTACAGGCGGCGAACTTTCTTCGCGTTGCCTTTCATCACGGTATTGCCGAGAGAAACCTGGCCGTCGCCGCCCATGACGACTTTGCCGTGGCGGCGAACTGAAACGATGGTGGTCAAGGGAAGAGTCTCCACGCAGCGGGGCGAAAATGCCTTATGCAAACTCATATGGGGGTGGTGGAGCGTTTTTCAACTGCAGGACGTGGCGGGGGACGAGCGGTGCGAGGCGCGTAGGAGCTGCCGAAGGCTGCGATCCTTTGATCTTGCTCTTGATCCTCAGTCAGCCGAATACCCGGAAATCTCCGAAAAGATCGCAGCCTGCGGCAGCTCCTACAGGGATGTATGTCTCCTGCGGGAGCTGCGGTGGCAGGTGATCAGCGGCTTTGGCGTTGTTGTAACAACAGGTTGCTGAAGCCGCTGCCGGCCAGTTGTTTCTGCGCAGTGGTCAGCTGTTCGCGGTTGCTGAACGGGCCGACCAGTACGCGGTACCAGGTCTCATCCTTCACCGTGCCGGACTCCACCGAAACCGCCTGGCCGAGCAGAATGATCTGTGCACGAACCTTGTCGGCGTCAGCTTGCTTGCGGAACGAACCGGCCTGCAGGAAGAACTTGGTCACCGGCGCCGCTTTCGTCACCGGTGGCGCTGGCGGCGGAGTGACGCCGCTCAGGGCTGCCTGCGCACGCGCGGTGTCGATCTTCGCCGCTTCTGCCGGAGTTACCGGCGCAACGGGCGCTACGGGCGCGGTCTGCGGCGTCGGCAGGGTTTTCTCCGGCACGGCATCCGGCGGCACGATGACTTCCGATTCCGGCAGCAAGGTGTAGAAGTCGTACTTCGGCTTCACCGGTTGCGTCGGGCTCGGCGGGGTTTTGTTGGCCTCGGCGATCTTGGTGGCTTTCTGTTGCTCCACTTTCTCGCGCTTGACAGTTTCGCTGCCCTTGCCCGGCTCCAGCTTCATCAGGAATACGATGAATGCACCCACGGTCAGGCCGATGGCCATCCATAGCCAGCCTGGAATCGGCTTTTTTGCAGGAGCTTGGTAACGGCTGGCGCCACGCTTTGGTGCTGGTTTTTTCTTGGCAGCCAACTTACATACGCTCCAGAGTTTCCAGGCCCAAGAGTTCCAGGCCTTGCTTGAGAGTGCGACCGGTCAATGCGGCGAGGCGCAAGCGACTTTGCATCTGTGCCGGTGTTTCGGCGCTGAGGATCGGGCAGTTCTCGTAGAAGCTGGAGAACAGACCGGCAACGTCGTACAGGTAGGTGCAAAGAATGTGCGGCGTGCCCTTGTCGCAGACGTTGTTCAGCACTTCACCGAACTGCGCCAGCTTGGCGGCCAGTTCGTGTTCGTGAGTGGCTTCGAGGACGATCTGCCCTTCGACTTCGCTGAAGTCCTTGCCGAGTTTGCGGAATACGCCGGCCACACGGGTGTAGGCGTACAGCAGATATGGCGCGGTGTTGCCTTCGAAGTTCAGCATCAGGTCGAAGTTGAAGCTGTAGTCGCTGGTGCGGTGCTTGGACAGGTCGGCGTATTTCACCGCGCCAATGCCCACGACCTTGGCAATGTTGCGCAGGTCGGCTTCGGCAAGTGTAGGGTTCTTTTCCTTCACCAGCGTGTAGGCGCGGTCCTTGGCTTCGTTCAGCAGATCGATCAGCTTCACGGTGCCGCCATCACGGGTTTTGAACGGACGGCCATCGGCGCCGTTCATGGTGCCGAAGCCCATGTGTTCCATTTCCATCGGATGGGTCACGAAGCCGGCCAGGCGGGCCACTTCGAACACTTGCTGGAAGTGCAGGGCCTGACGCTGGTCGACGAAGTACAGCGCACGATCGGCTTTCAGTACGCCGCTGCGGTAGCGGACAGCCGCCAGGTCGGTGGTGGCGTAGAGGTAGCCGCCGTCGGCCTTGACGATGATCACTGGCAGCGGGTCGCCGTCAGCGTTCTTGAATTCATCGAGGAACACGCACTGGGCGCCGTTGCTCTCGACCAGCATGCCCTTGGCCTTGAGGTTGTTGACCACGTTGATCAGGTCGTCGTTATAGGCACTTTCGCCCATCACGTCGGCCATGGTCAGTTTGACGTTCAACTGCTCGTAGATTTTCTGGCAGTGGGACAACGAGATGTCCTTGAACTTGGTCCACAGGGCCAGGCATTCCGGGTCACCGGCTTGCAGCTTGACCACCAGGCCACGGGCGCGGTCGGCGAACTCTGCGGATTCGTCGAAGCGCTGCTTGGCGGCGCGGTAGAAGTTTTCCAGGTCCGACAACTCGTCGCTGGTGATCGGGTTTTCTTGCAGGTACGCCATCAACATGCCGAACTGGGTACCCCAGTCGCCCACGTGGTTCTGACGGATCACCGTGTCGCCAAGGAACTCCAGCACGCGCGCCACGCCGTCGCCGATGATGGTCGAACGCAAGTGACCGACGTGCATCTCTTTGGCCAGGTTCGGCGCCGACAGGTCGACCACGGTGCGCTGCACCGGACCGGCCTTGCGCACGCCGACTTGGGTATCCGCCAGGGCAGCGTCCAGGCGCGAGGCCAGGGCTTGGGTGTTCTGGAAGAAGTTGAGGAAACCCGGACCTGCGATTTCGGTTTTGCTGACGTTTTCGTCAACCGGTAGCGCGGCGATGATTTTTTCCGCCAGATCGCGCGGCTTCATGCCGGCAGGCTTAGCCAGCATCATGGCGATGTTGCTGGCGAAGTCGCCGTGAGTCTTGTCACGGGAGTTCTCCACCTGAATCGCCGGCGTCAGGCCTTCAGGCAACACACCGTCGGTAACGAGTTGGGTGAGGGCTTGCTGGATCAACTGGCGAATGGTGTCTTTCATGGTCTTCTCTTTCAACCGCAGAGCGGCGGCGCATCAATGCGCAGGTGGAAAAACTGGGCATTATCCGTTGCGAAGTCGGGCTTGCCAACCTTAGCAGGCAGGTTATGGATATGTGGTGACAAATCCGACGCCATCGCGAGCAGGCTCGCTCCCACAGGGATTTTGTACCAGACACATAATAGGTGAGCACTGTAGATCCACTGTGGGAGCGGGCTTGCTCGCGAAGGCGATCTTCAAATCAATACAAATCGACAGGATCAACATCCAAAGACCAGCGCACCTGCCGCCCGCTCGGCATCTGTTCCAGCGCCAACAGCCAGGCACTCAGCAGTCGATGCAGCGGTGCCCGCGCAGTGGCTTGCAACAACAGCTGCGCACGATAACGCCCGGCCCGGCGTTCCATCGGTGCCGGCACGGGCCCCAGCAATTCGATGCCGGTCAGGTTGTGCTCGTCCAGCAATCGCTCAGCCTCGCTGCACGCTTCATCGAGGAAGCTTTCGGCCTGCCCCGGTTTGTGCGCTTCGGCCCGCAACAGCGCCAGGTGCGAGAACGGTGGCAGTCCGGCGGAACGACGTTCGCTCAAGGCCTGCTCGGCAAAGGCGAAATAACCTTGTTCGGTCAGTTGCACCAGCAGCGGGTGGTCAGCCAGGTGGGTTTGAATGATCACTTTGCCCGGCTCTTCCGCTCGGCCGGCGCGCCCCGCCACCTGCACGATCAGCTGGGCCATGCGTTCGCTGGCGCGGAAGTCGCCGGAGAACAGTCCGCCATCGGCATCGAGAATCGACACCAGCGTCACCCGTGGGAAGTGATGCCCTTTGGCGAGCATCTGCGTGCCTACCAGAATGCACGGATGACCTTTCTGAATAGTCGCGAACAGTTGATTCATTGCGTCTTTACGCGAGGTGCTGTCGCGGTCGACCCGCAACACCGGGTAGTCCGGGAACAGAATCCCCAGACGCTCCTCGGCGCGCTCGGTGCCGGCGCCCACCGGTCGTAAATCGACTTTGGCGCATTTTGGACAATGTCGAGGGACACGCTCGACGTAGCCACAATGGTGGCAACGCAACTCGCCGGAGCGCTGGTGCACGGTCATCCGCGCATCGCAGCGCTGACATTCGGACATCCAGCCACAGTCATGACAGAGCAGAGTGGGCGCAAAGCCGCGACGGTTGAGGAATACCAATACTTGCTGGCCAGCGGCGAGTGTCTGGCCGATCGCCTGTTGCATCGGGCCGGATATGCCGCTGTCCAACGGACGACTTTTGACGTCCAGACGCAGGAAGCGTGGTTGTTTCGCACCACCAGCGCGCTCGTTCAGGCGCAGGAGTCCATAACGGCCGGTATAGGCGTTGTGCAGGCTTTCCAGTGACGGAGTCGCCGAGCCGAGGACAATCGGGATGTTTTCCTGTCGTGCTCGTACCAACGCCAGGTCGCGGGCGTGATAGCGCAAACCTTCCTGCTGTTTATAAGAGCCGTCGTGCTCCTCATCGATGATGATCAGCCCGGGGTTCTTCATTGGCGTGAACAGCGCCGAGCGGGTGCCGATAATAATGTCGGCCTCGCCATCCCGGGCAGCGAGCCAGGACTCCAGCCGTTCGCGATCATTGACTGCCGAATGCACCAAGGCGATACGGGCATTAAAGCGCTGCTCGAAGCGCGCCAGGGTCTGCGGTCCGAGGTTGATTTCGGGAATCAGCACCAGCGCTTGCTTGCCGGCCTCAAGGGTTTCGCGGATCAGCTGTAAATAGACTTCGGTCTTGCCGCTGCCGGTAACGCCGGCCAACAGGAACGCATGAAAACTGTCGAAGCCTGCGCGGATCGCTTCATACGCGGCGCGCTGTTCCGGGTTCAGCGGCAGCTCCGGTTGCGCCAGCCAGTGTTCGTGACGCTCGCCGGGCGCGTGTTTGCGGATCTCCACCTGCACCAGTTCTTTGGCCAGCAGCAGGTCGAGACTGTCCTTGCTCAGCATCAACTTGCTCAGCAGTTGATGGGCGACGCCGTGAGGATGCTGGGCCAGCGTCGCCAGTGCCTCGCGTTGACGCGGAGCGCGGGCGATGCGCGGATCATCCAGTTTGGCGCCCGGGGTGATTGACCAGAAGCGTTCCTGGCGCGTTTCGGCCAGCTCACCCTGGCGCAACAGTACCGGTAACGCCCAGCTCAAGGTGTCGCCGAGGCTGTGTTGGTAATACTGGGACGTCCACAGGCACAGCTTGAACAGCGCTGCCGGTAGCGGTGGTGTGGCATCGAGCAGGGCCAGTGCCGGTTTGAGCTTATCGGCCGGGACTTCGCTGTGGCTGGTGACTTCCACCAGTATCCCGATCATCTCGCGGCGGCCGAACGGCACCCGCAGCCGCATGCCCGGATGCAAGTGCGCGCGCAGGACTCCAGCCGGGGCACGGTAGTCGAACAAGCGGCGCAGGGGCGAAGGCAGGGCGAGGCGCAAAATGGCGTCGGGCACGCGGGGGGGTCTCGATAAACAGGCAATAAGTGAAGGGCCGGGCGCTACTTGTGAGAGCGGGCTTGCTCGCGAAAGCGGTGTAACAGTCACCTGAGGCATTGAATGTTACGCCCTTTTCGCGAGCAAGCCCGCTCCCACAGGGATTGCGCTTGAGGCCGGGAGCCTAGCAGACGGTCGGAGTGGTGTCCTCCATCAGGAAAGCGTTCGAGAGCTGGCGAGTGGATCTTAATGTCAGGCAAGGCGCCGCGACGAGTCATAGCGCGCTATGGGGAGGAGCGGCAACGCCGCATGGCATTAAAAGCCGCCGCCTGAATCGAACGGCCTTTTCTGATGGAGGACACTTTGCATAGCTTGCGTGATTGCAAAGGTCTGGTAGAATCCGCGGCCTAATTACGTGCGGTATTCAACAATAGTGTTGAGTGGCGGCACGCTAGCCCGAGGAAGACACCATGAAAGCCGATATCCATCCAACATACGAAATCACCGCAGTTACCTGCAGCTGTGGCAACAAGTTCGAAACTCGTTCGAACCTGGCCAAGCCTCTGGCGATCGACGTATGCAACGAGTGCCACCCGTTCTACACCGGTAAGCAGAAGACTCTGGATACTGGCGGCCGTGTACAGAAGTTCGCCGATCGTTTCGGTGCTTTCGGCAAAAAAGCCTAAGGCTGATCATTTTGGAAAGCCGTTTCGGCTTCTCCGGATTGATGAAAAAGGCGTCCCTCGCGGGCGCCTTTTTTATGTCTGCGATTTGGCTTTCCAGTGCTCAGGCCTTCTGCCCGGCGCCCATGGGCCTGGAAGCCGTCCGCGTGCAACGCGTGGTGGATGGCGACACGGTGCGCCTGAGCGACGGCCGCAGCGTGCGCATGATTGGCTTGAATACCCCGGAACTGGGCAAGAAAGGTCGGTCCGACGAGCCTTTCGCCGTAGCCGCACGCCAGCGTCTGGAAGCTTTAGTGGCGACAAGTGACGGACGGTTGGGTTTGTTGGCGGGTCAAGAGGGCAAGGATCGCTACGGACGTACCCTGGCCCATCTCTACAGCGCCAACGGTGTCAATCTCGAAGCGCAGATGCTTGCCGAAGGCCTCGGTTACCAGGTGGCGGTGGCGCCGAACGTCGATTTGGTCAGTTGCCAACAGGCCGCCGAACGCACTGCGCGGCAGGCGGGGCTGGGGCTTTGGCGGCAGTCGCCTGTACTGAAAGCAGCGCAGATCAACACTTCGGGTTTTGCCGTGCTCAGTGGTCGTGTGAGCAAGGTTCAACGCAATCGTGGCGGCGTTTGGATCGAGTTGCAGGATTCGGTTGTATTGCGCGTTGCATCCAATCTGTTCGATCAATTCGATCTGGCGGCGCTGGAGCGGCTCAACGGCAAGCAGATCGAGGCGCGTGGCTGGGTGCTCGATCGCTCGCGGCGCGGTGGTTTGGAATCCGGTCAGGCGCGCTGGTTGTTGCCATTGACCCATCCGGCCATGCTGCAAGCAGTGCCGTAAAAAGAAATTGTAGACATTTTTTAATCTGATTGTGAACAGTTGAGCCCTTGTGTTCCGTGGCTCTTGGCCCAAAGTCATAGGGCAGGGCCCTTGACGGGGGTGACCGGTCAGTCTTGTGGGGACTTTGCGACGCGAGTATCCTCGGCGGTCCGTCGTTCAACAGTAAAAGCGGAATGCCCACATGTCTGATTTGAAAACTGCCGCTCTCGAATATCACGCCCATCCTCGTCCAGGTAAGCTGAGTGTCGAGCTCACCAAGGCCACCGCTACCGCCCGCGATCTGTCGCTGGCCTATAGCCCCGGCGTAGCCGAACCAGTACGCGAAATCGCCCGCGATCCTGAACTGGCCTACAAATACACCGGCAAAGGCAACCTGGTTGCAGTCATTTCCGATGGCACCGCGATTCTTGGCCTGGGTAACCTTGGCCCATTGGCTTCCAAACCGGTGATGGAAGGTAAAGGCGTGCTGTTCAAGCGCTTCGCCGGTATCGACGTGTTCGACATCGAAGTCGACTCCGAAAGCCCGCAAGCCTTCATCGACACCGTCAAGCGTATCTCCATCACCTTCGGTGGCATCAACCTGGAAGACATCAAGGCACCTGAGTGCTTTGAGATCGAACGTGCTCTGATCGAGCAGTGCGACATTCCGGTGTTCCACGATGACCAACACGGTACTGCGATCGTGACCGCTGCCGGCATGATCAACGCCCTGGAAATCGCTGGCAAAACCCTGCCGGAAGCCAAGATCGTCTGCCTGGGTGCCGGTGCTGCCGCCATCTCCTGCATGAAGTTGCTGGTGAGCATGGGTGCCAACATCGAAAATATCTTCATGGTTGACCGTACCGGTGTGATCCACTCCGGCCGTGACGACCTGAACCAGTACAAGGCTGTCTTCGCTCACGCGACCGACAAGCGCACTCTGACTGACGCCCTGAAAGGCGCAGACGTGTTCGTTGGTCTGTCCGGTCCGAACCTGCTGAGCGCTGAAAACCTGCTGCTGATGGCGGCCAACCCGATTGTGTTCGCGTGCTCCAACCCGGATCCGGAAATCGCCCCGGAACTGGCTCACGCCACCCGTAGCGACGTGATCATGGCTACCGGCCGTTCGGACTACCCGAACCAGGTGAACAACGTACTGGGCTTCCCGTTCATCTTCCGTGGTGCTCTGGACGTTCGCGCCAAGCGCATCAACGAAGAAATGAAAGTGGCTGCGGCCAACGCTCTGCGTGAATTGGCCAAGCTGCCAGTGCCTCAGGAAGTGTGTGACGCTTACGGTGGCATCAAGCTGGAGTTCGGTCGTGAGTACATCATTCCGAAACCAATGGATGCGCGTTTGATCACTGTGATTTCTGATGCTGTGGCCAAGGCTGCGATCGAGACCGGTGTGGCGACCCTGCCGTATCCGAAGAACTACCCGCTGAAAAGCGTGGATGATGTGTTCAACGGCTAAGCCGCTGTAGCGCTTCAACAGAAAGCCCCGGCTCTTGCGAGTCGGGGTTTTTTTATGCCTGTCTTTTGCTGATGTACACCAATCAAAACTGTGGGGCTGGCTTGCCTGCGAAGGCGGCCTGACAGCCGGCCTGTCTTTCGCAGATGTACTACCAATCAAAACTGTAGGAGCCAAGCTTGCTCGCGATGACGGCCTGACAGCCGACTCATCTCCCTCAGATGTCCCCCAATCAAAACTGTGGGAGCGGGCTTGCTCGCGAAGACGGCCTGACAACCGACCCATCTCCCGCAGATGTACATCAATCAAAACTGTGGGAGCGAGCCTGCTCGCGATGGCGGCCTGACAGCCGACCAATCTCTTGCAGGTGTACATATCCATTCCTGCGGTAACGGCTGCTTAGGGTTTCGCCCTTACGGCGCCTCACTTTTCCAGACGCCGAAAAGTAAGCAAAAGGCTTCGCCCCAAGCGTCCGGCACCTCGCCTAGGCTCGGCGTTCCCTCGCTCCGGTGTCCATCAGGGGGCATCGCCTACGGTCTGCTGCGCGACGACCTCCTCTCGAGGTGTCCGGCTACGCCGTACGGCGCTGCGCGCCAACCCCCTGATGAACACCTCCACTCGGCCTCCCGGAGGGGCGGGCAGGTCAAAAGCAAAGCACGGCGGCCTGACAGCCGGCCTGAGTGGTTGGGGCGCGCCACTTCATTGTGGGTGGGGAGATATTCGCAGGAGCTGCCGCAGGCTGCGATCTTTTGATCTGGCTCGATCGTTCCTGCGTTATTGGGATTTGTGTAATGCCCGTAGGAAGAGGCTTGAACTCGATGACAGCATCACGAGTAACGCAGAAACATCTGACATGTCTTTCAGGTTGCCGCTCGGAAGCACCGCGTCTAGCCTTTGGACGTCGCTACTCATTCAGCGACCGGATTTGACCGTCCGTGTAAATCAAGGCGCACCAGCGCCCAAGACCTATTTCAGGCGATTTTTCGTCTGGGGTATCGTGTCATGGTGGCTGTGCGTGGGACACCTTCGGGTGTGCCGGGTCCCTTGATTCCCGGTCTGTCAATCCGCGTACAGCTGCCACCTCCAGATGCTAAAAAGCCCCGCCTTCAAACGAAGAGCGGGGCTTTTGGGTGGGGCTGTGTGATCAGAACAAATCGATCGGCGCCGCTTCGTCCGCTGGTAGTGGGCTGCCCGGCGCATTGCCGTTGCCCAGCTCATTGACCGATGGTGGCGTGTCTTCGGACTTGAACAGCTCGAAGTAGGCGCCTGGCGTGCTTGGAGTGGCCGCACGGCCGCTGACCGGATCAACCCGCAGGCTGAGGATGCCTTCCGGTTCGGCCTGCGTGTGTGGTGGCTTGCCTTTGAGCGCAGCGCCCATGTAGTTCATCCAGATTGGCAGCGCGACAGTGCCGCCGAACTCGCGCTTGCCAAGGCTTTCCGGTTGGTCGAAACCGGTCCAGACCGTGGTCACGTAATCGGCGTTGTAGCCCGAGAACCAGGCATCCTTGGATTCGTTGGTGGTCCCGGTCTTGCCCGCGATGTCGCTGCGGCCCATTGCCAGGGCGCGACGCCCGGTCCCCAGCTTGATCACGTCTTCAAGCATGCTGTTGAGGATGAAGGTGGTGCGCCCGTCGATGATCCGTTCCGCGACGGCCGGGGCTTGTACGGTGGTTTGCGCCACCGGGGCTTCGCCTGGCGTCGGGTTGACCGTAAACGTGTTGCTCACCGGCGCTGCAATCCCGCTGCTGGCGATATCGCCCTTTGGCACGCTTGGCGGATTGGCGACGAACAGCGTGTCACCGTTGCGGCTTTCGATCTTGTCGATGATGTACGGGGTGATCTTGTAGCCGCCGTTGGCAAAGGTACTCCAGCCGGTGGCAATTTCCATCGGCGTCAGTGTTGCGGTGCCCAGCGCCAGCGACAGGTTGCGCGGCAGGTCCTGCTTGTTGAAGCCGAATTTGCTGATGTAGTCGATGGTGCGATCGACACCCAGCGCCTGGAGCAAACGGATCGACACCAGGTTGCGCGACTTGTAGAGCGCTTCACGCATGCGGATCGGGCCGAGGAAGGTGTTGGTGTCGTTCTTCGGACGCCAGACCTTGTCCAGGTACTCGTCGACGAACACGATCGGTGCGTCGTTCACCAGGCTTGCCGGGGTGTAGCCGTTGTCCAGCGCAGCGCTGTAGACGAATGGCTTGAAGCTCGAACCCGGTTGGCGCTTGGCCTGCATCGCGCGGTTGTAGTTGCTCTGCTCGAAAGCGAAGCCGCCGACCAACGCACGGATGGCGCCGTTTTGCGGGTCCAGCGAAACCAGCGCGCTTTGGGCGACCGGAATCTGGCTGAACTTCAGGGCGTTGTCCTGGCGCTGTACGCGAATCAGGTCACCGACCTGGGCGACGTCCGATGGCTGCTTCGGTGCCGGGCCCATGCTGTTGGTATTCAGGAAAGGGCGCGCCCATTTCATGCTGTCCCAGCTGACATGTTCTTCGCCGCTGCGGGTCAGGACCTGCACGCCGTTTTTCTCGACCAAGGTGACAATGGCTGGTTCCAGGCCGCTGATGGTGCGCTGCTTGGTCAGCTCTGTGGCCCAGGCGGCGGGCGTCTTGCCCGGCAGGCGGGATTCAGGGCCGCGGTAGCCGTGACGTTGGTCGTAGGTGACCAGGCCTTCATGAACGGCGGTGTTGGCCATTTCCTGGAGGTTGCTCGGCACGGTAGTGGTGACGCGGAAACCTTCGGTGTAGGCATCGCTGCCATAACGGCCGACCATTTCGGCGCGGGCCATTTCAGCGATGTACGGCGCGTTCACTTCCGGCGTCGGCACGTGATAGCTGGCATTCAGCGGCTCGTTGATCGCAGTCTGATACGCCGCCTCGTCGATTTTCCCGAGCTTGTACATGCGCCCCAGGATCCAGTCGCGACGTTCCTTGCTGCGCGCAGGGTTGGCCAGCGGGTTGAAGCGCGAAGGGGCTTTCGGCAGGCCGGCGATCATCGCCATCTGCGCCAGGCTGACGTCACGAATCGACTTGCCGTAATACACCTGCGCCGCCGCCTCGATGCCGTAGGCACGGTTGCCCAGATAGATCTTGTTCACGTAGAGCTCAAGGATCTCGTCCTTGGTCAGCTGACGCTCGATTTGCAGGGCCAGGAGGATTTCCGTGGTCTTGCGCGAGAAGCTGCGTTCGCTGCTGAGGAAGAAGTTCTTTGCCACCTGCATGGTGATGGTGCTGCCGCCGGATTGAATGTGTCCGCTTTTGACCAATTGAGTTGCGGCACGCATCAGGCTGCTGGGGTCGACACCATAGTGATTGGCGAAGTTGTCGTCTTCAGCACTTAGTAACGCATTTATGAAGTTGGGCGGGATGTCGGCGAAACGGATCGGCGTGCGGCGCATTTCGCCAAACTCCGCGATCAACTTGCCGTCACTGCTGTAGACCCGCAAAGGAATCTGCAACTGAATGCTTCTCAGCGCCTCCACGGACGGCAATCCAGGACTAAGGTAAAGAAAGGCGCCGCTCAGACCGAGGAGCAGTCCACAGAAAACGGCGACGATGGACCACCCGAAAAATTTCAGCAGACGAATCAAGGCTTTTGGACATCCAGGGTAAAGAATGAATTAGGCGTCAGGGCTTCAGGGTAAGCAAGGATCGGCCCGCGCTTGAGAAAGCGGAAAAAACGCTGGGCATTATAAGCATTTTTCCACCGAAAGCGCATTTGGCGCCGCTGTCAAGGCGCAGCTATTGAATGCAACGAACGATAAAGAGTCCGTAACTCACGGATAGTCATAGGGAATTGCAAGTGCCAGGACTCTTCAATAAAAAAAACCGCACACTTTTGGGGATCGACATCAGCTCTACCTCGGTGAAGCTGCTCGAGCTCAGCCGCGCAGGCAATCGGTACCGTGTCGAAGCCTATGCGGTAGAGCCGCTGCCGATCAACGCGGTGGTCGAGAAAAATATCGCCGATCTGGAAGGTGTCGGGCAGGCGTTGTCCCGGGTGTTGCTCAAGGCCAAAACCAGCGTCAAAAGTGTCGCGGTGGCGGTTGCCGGATCAGCCGTCATCACCAAGACCATCGAAATGGATGCCGGGCTTTCCCCGGATGACATGGAAAATCAGCTGAAGATCGAAGCTGACCAATACATTCCCTATCCCCTCGAAGAAGTCGCCATCGATTTTGAAGTACAGGGCGCCTCCCGTCGTAATCCCGAGCGGGTCGATGTACTGCTGGCAGCCTGTCGCAAGGAAAACGTCGAAGTTCGCGAAGCCGCGCTGGCCCTTGCCGGCCTGACCGCACGGGTCGTCGATGTCGAGGCGTACGCGCTGGAGCGTTCATTCGGCTTGCTGAAGGCGCAGTTGGCCGGCGTATCCGAGAGTTCGACGGTGGCCGTGGTCGACATCGGCGCCACCATGACCACCTTGAGCGTGTTGTCCAACGGCCGAATCATCTACACCCGTGAGCAGTTGTTCGGCGGTCGTCAGTTGACGGAGGAAATCCAGCGTCGCTATGGCATGACCGTCGAACAGGCCGGGCTTGCAAAAAAACAGGGTGGTTTGCCTGACGACTACGTCAGCGAAGTCCTGCAACCGTTCCGCGAGGCGCTGGTGCAGCAGGTTTCGCGATCGTTGCAGTTCTTTTTCGCCTCGGGCCAGTACAACGCGGTCGACTACGTCCTGCTGGCCGGTGGTACGGCCTCCGTCGCCGGGATGGATCGGCTGATCGAGCAGCGTCTGGGCACGCCGACGCAGGTGGCCAATCCGTTCGCGGACATGACATTGAGCAGCAAGGTCAACGCCGGTGCCCTGGTCAGTGATGCGCCGGCGCTGATGATTGCCTGCGGCCTGGCGCTAAGGAGTTTCGACTGATGGCGCGGATCAATCTTCTTCCTTGGCGCGAAGAACTGCGTGAGGAACGTCGCAAGCGCTTTCTGTTGGTATTGGCCGGCGTGTTGGTCGCGGCAGTCGGCGTGATTCTGCTGGGTGACCGATACATCAGCAGTGCCATTGATCGGCAAGTCGCGCGCAACGATTACGTCGCTAAACAAATTGCTGTGCTCGATGACCGGATCAAGCAGATCAGCGACCTTAAAGCCCGGCGCCAGCAACTTGTGGAGCGGATGCGGATCATCCAGGACTTGCAAGGCAACCGGCCGGTCAGCGGGCGGATCTTCGATCAATTGGCGCGCACCCTGCCAGACGGGGTGTATTTCACCAACGTGAAAATGGTCGATAAAACGCTGTCCATCAGTGGTGCGGCCGAATCGAACAATCGCGTCTCGGACCTGATGCGTAACCTTGATGCGTCCGACTGGTTCGAGGCGCCTAGCCTGACCGAAGTCAAAGCGACCACGGCCGGTGCGCTGGATCAAGCCAACGTGTTCCAGTTGAGCGTTCGTCAGACTCAACCGACCGCAGCGGAGGACGCGAAATGAGTCCGGCCGAATGGTTCGAAAGCTTGCGCAAGGTCGATATCAATGACCTGGACCTGAGCAACATGGGCTCCTGGCCCGCGGCGGTCAAAGGCCTGGTAGTCGGGCTGCTGATGGTTCTGGTGCTGGCGCTGGGCTACAGCTTTTACCTCAAGGAGCTTGAAGATCAGCTCGAACAGTCCCGTGCCGGGGAAATCACCCTCAAGGAACAGTTCGCGAGCAAAGCACACCTCGCGGCCAATCTGGAGCGCTACACCGAGCAGATGAAGGAGATGGAAACCTCCTTCGGCGTGCTGTTGCGGCAATTGCCCGGCGATACCGAAGTGCCCGGTCTGCTGGAGGACATCACCCGGACTGGATTGGGCAGCGGGCTGGAGTTCGAAGAGATCAAGCTGCTGCCGGAAGTCACCCAACAGTTCTATATCGAGCTGCCGATTCAGATCACCGTCACCGGCGCCTACCATGATCTGGCGACCTTCGTCAGTGGCGTCGCCAGTCTCCCGCGAATCGTCACCCTGCACGATTTCAACATCGAGCCGGTCGTTCCGGGCAGCGGCTCGAAACTGCGCATGAACATCCTGGCCAAGACCTACCGTTACAACGACAAGGGGCTGCAGAAATGAATGCGGCCCGATGGTTTTCGCTGGCTGTGTTGTTGGGGAGTCTCCTTGGTTGTGGCAACGGTAACGACTTCAGCGATCTGGATGCCTACATGAACGAGGTGCGCCTGCGCCCGCCCGGCAAGATTGAACCTGTGCCGACGTTCAGATCGTACGAAACCTTCACCTATAACGCTGCGTCGTTGCGCAGCCCGTTTTCGCCACAGGTCAAGGTCGATCTGGCAGGTCGAAAACAGGGCTCGCGCAACGTCAAACCCGATCCGAAGCGGATCAAGCAATACCTCGAAGGTTTCAACATCGAGCAGTTTGAAATGGTCGGCACCATCTCCAATGCCTCAGGCGCTTTCGCATTGTTGCGCGGTGCCGGTGGGGTGCATCGACTGAAGGTCGGTGACTACCTGGGTCGCAATGATGGCCGGATTGTGGCCATCAGTGACTCGCAAGTCGATGTGGTCGAAATCGTTCCCGATGGCGAGGGTGCCTGGCTGGAACGACCGCGGACTATTCCTTTGAAAGAGCACTCATAGTGGAACTCGAATCATGAACAGGATCCTTTCAACCCTCGGTTTTTCGCTATGGATGGCGCTGCTTTCACCGATGGTACAGGCGGCCAATCTCAAAGCGCTGGATGTCGCCGCGCTGCCGGGGGATCGCGTCGAGTTGAAACTGGCTTTCGATGGGCCACCGCCCGCGCCCCATGGCTACACCACCGATCAACCGGCACGAATCGCCCTCGATTTACCGGGTGTGAGCAGTCAGCTGACAAGCAAGACTCGTGACCTGGGGGGTGGCAACGCCCGCAGTGCGACGGTGGTCGAGGCCAAGGAGCGGACGCGCTTGATCATCAACCTGACGCAGTTGACGCCATACAGCACACGAGTCGAGGGCAACACGCTATACGTGGTGGTTGGGCAGGCCACTGCTGGCGCTCAGAAACCCCGGCCCGCCGCACCGCGTGTGGCCAGCGGCATTCCCGCTCCTGCCAAGACCTACGCCCCCGTAAACAAGGCTATTCGCGGTGTGGACTTTCAGCGCGGTGAGCAGGGTGAAGGCAATGTCGTCATTGATTTGTCAGACCCGGGTATCAGCCCGGATATCCAGGAACATGACGGCAAGATCATCCTCAACTTCGCCAAAACCCAGTTGCCTGAGCGCTTGCGGGTTCGTCTGGACGTCAAGGATTTCGCCACGCCGGTGCAGTTCGTCAACGCCAGTGCGTCTTCCGATAAAGCCAGCATCAGCATCGAACCCAGCGGCGCATTCGACTATTCGACTTACCAGACCGATAACAAGCTGACTGTCAGCGTCCGCCCGATGACCGTCGACGATCTGCAGAAACGTAACGCAGAGCGCTTTGCCTACAGCGGCGAGAAGCTGTCGTTGAATTTCCAGGACATCGACGTGCGCTCGGTACTGCAACTGATCGCCGATTTCACCAACCTCAATCTGGTGGCCAGTGACACGGTGCAGGGCGGCATCACCTTGCGCCTGCAAAACGTACCGTGGGATCAGGCACTGGATCTGGTGCTCAAAACCAAAGGGTTGGACAAGCGCAAAATCGGCAACGTCCTGCTGGTAGCACCGGCAGAAGAGATCGCTGCCCGCGAGCGCCAGGAGCTGGAGTCACGCAAACAGATCGCCGAACTGGCGCCATTGCGCCGTGAGCTGCTGCAGGTCAACTACGCCAAGGCGGCGGATATCGCCAAGCTGTTCCAGTCGGTGACCAGCGCCGAGGCGAAAATTGATGAGCGCGGTTCGATCACTGTCGACGAGCGAACCAACAACATCATTGCCTACCAGACCCAGGATCGCCTGGATGAGCTAAGACGGATCGTCGCTCAGCTGGATATTCCGGTGCGTCAGGTGATGATCGAGGCGCGGATCGTCGAAGCCAACGTCGACTACGACAAAAGCCTCGGCGTGCGCTGGGGCGGCTCGGTCCGCAATAAGGGTAACTGGAATACCTCCGGGGTCAGCAACGGGGCCAACGCCTCATCGACCATTGGTACGCCGGGCAGCACCAGTACCAACTCACCGTTCGTCGACATGGGCGCGGCGGGAAATACATCAGGGATCGGCATCGCCTTCATCACCGATAACGTGTTGCTGGACCTTGAGCTGACCGCCATGGAGAAGACCGGTAACGGGGAAATTGTCTCTCAACCCAAAGTGGTCACCTCCGACAAGGAAACCGCAAAAATCCTCAAGGGCACGGAAATTCCCTATCAGGAAGCCAGCTCCAGCGGCGCGACATCGGTGGCGTTCAAGGAGGCCTCGCTGTCTCTGGAGGTGACGCCACAGATCACCCCGGACAACCGCATCATCATGGAGGTCAAGGTCACCAAGGATGAGCCGGACTACCTGAACAAAGTGCAGGATGTGCCGCCGATCAAGAAGAACGAGGTCAACGCCAAGGTACTGGTCAACGACGGCGAGACCATCGTCATCGGTGGGGTTTTCTCAAATACTCAAAGCAAGGTTGTAGATAAGGTGCCATTTCTCGGTGATGTGCCGTATCTTGGCCGCCTTTTCCGGCGTGACGTGGTGTCGGAGAAAAAATCCGAGCTGCTGGTATTTCTCACTCCGCGTATCATGAATAACCAGGCGATTGCTGTGAGTCATTGATTCTGTGCGAAATTTGATTCTTGTTGGGCCGATGGGTGCTGGAAAAAGCACCATCGGTCGCTTGTTGGCCAAAGAGCTGCGCCTGCCGTTCAAGGATTCCGATAAGGAAATTGAATTGCGCACGGGCGCCAATATCCCGTGGATTTTCGATAAAGAAGGCGAGCCCGGCTTTCGTGACCGCGAGCAGGCGATGATCGCCGAGCTGTGCGCGCTCGATGGTGTGGTGCTGGCGACGGGCGGTGGCGCAGTGATGCGCGAAGCCAATCGTCGGGCGCTGCACGCCGGCGGGCGAGTGGTTTATCTGCACGCCTCGGTCGAACAGCAGGTCGGGCGCACCGCGCGTGATCGCAATCGTCCACTGCTGCGCACTGCAGACCCGGCAAAAACCCTCCGGGATTTGCTGGCGTTGCGCGATCCGCTGTATCGGGAAATCGCCGACCTGGTGGTGGAAACCGATGAGCGGCCGCCGCGAATGGTGGTCCTGGACATCCTGGAACGCTTGCAACAGCTACCTCCCCGTTAATGCGCAGAACGAAATGCGCTATCCTCGGCTCCGGTCATGACGGCTCAAGGGTGTGGCGCATGGCTGGTGGGCAGCGTCACACAAGCAGATGTTGCCAGTCGATAATGTAAGGCAGGACGCCTGATTCCAACTTCACTGTGGGGACACATGCAGACACTTAAGGTCGATTTAGGCGAGCGTAGCTACCCGATCCATATTGGCGAAGGGTTGCTGGATCAGCCCGAACTGCTGGCGCCGCATATCGCCGGGCGGCAAGTCGCGATCATCTCCAACGAGACCGTTGCGCCGCTGTATCTAGAGCGTCTGACCCGCAGCCTTGCTCAGTTTTCGGTTATTTCCGTGGTTCTGCCCGACGGCGAAGCCTTCAAGACCTGGGAAACCCTGCAAACCATCTTTGACGGCCTGCTGACTGCACGCCATGACCGCCGCACCACCGTGATTGCCTTGGGCGGCGGTGTGATTGGCGACATGGCCGGCTTTGCCGCCGCCTGTTACCAGCGGGGTGTCGATTTCATCCAGGTTCCGACCACCTTGCTGTCGCAAGTCGACTCCTCGGTGGGCGGCAAGACCGGTATCAACCACCCGCTGGGCAAAAACATGGTCGGCGCCTTCTATCAGCCGAACGTCGTGTTGATCGATACCGCCACACTCAATACCCTGCCGGCCCGCGAGCTCTCTGCTGGCCTGGCGGAAGTCATCAAATACGGGTTGATCTGCGACGAGCCGTTCCTCACCTGGCTCGAAGACAACGTCGATCGCCTGCGGGCGCTGGATCAAACGGCCCTGACCTACGCTATCGAACGCTCCTGCGCGGCCAAGGCTGCTGTGGTCGGTGCCGACGAGCGGGAGTCCGGTGTGCGCGCCACTCTCAACCTGGGTCATACCTTCGGCCACGCCATCGAAACCCACATGGGCTATGGTGTCTGGCTACATGGTGAGGCGGTGGCTGCCGGCACTGTAATGGCCCTGGAAATGTCTTCGCGTCTGGGCTGGATCAGTGCCCAGGAACGTGATCGTGGCATTCGCCTGTTCCAGCGTGCCGGGTTGCCGGTTATCCCGCCGCAAGAGATGACTGAAGCCGATTTTCTCGAACACATGGCAATTGACAAGAAAGTAATCGACGGTCGTTTGCGACTGGTGTTGTTGCGCCGCATGGGCGAAGCCGTAGTGACCGACGATTATCCGAAAGAGGTTTTACAGGCCACGCTGGGAGCGGATTACCGCGCCCTGGCTCAGCTTAAAGGTTAATAAGATCCCGATGACTAGTTTGCATGCCGACGAGGCGTTCCTCGGCCACTACCAGTTGAGTCACGACCCTTTCGCTCCACGGGTGCCTGGCTTCAAATTCTTCCCTGCCCAGCGCAAGCCCGTGCTGGGGCAGTTGCATCACCTGGCCCGTTACAGCCAGTTGTTGCTGGTGGTCACCGGCCCACAAGGCAGCGGCAAGACCCTGTTGCGTCAGGCGCTGGTAGCCAGCACCAACAAACAGTCGGTACAGAGCGTGGTGGTTTCCGCCCGTGGCGCCGGCGATGCGGCGGGTGTGTTGCGTCAGGTGGCTCAGGCGCTGAACGTCGCCCAGGCTGAAGTCGGCGCGATCCTCAAACAGGTGGTACAGCTCGCACTGACTGGCCAGGAAGTCTACTTGCTGGTCGATGACGCCGAGCAGCTCGACGAATCCGCACTGGAAGCTTTGCTGGCGTTGGCTGCTGGTGCGCCGGAAGGTCGTCCGCATGTGTTCCTGTTTGGTGAGTCGTCGCTGATCGCCGAGCTTGAGCAGTTGAGCACTGAGGAAGAGCGCTTCCACGTCATCGAGCTGCAACCTTACGCTGAAGAAGAAACCCGCGAATATCTGGCCCAGCGACTCGAAGGCGCCGGTCAGGGAATCGAACTTTTCTCTGCGAATCAGATCTCTGAGATTCACGAAAGCTCCGATGGATGGCCTGGCAACATCAATCAGGTCGCCCGCGATGCGATGATCGAAGCCATGATTGCTAGCCGCTCAGCGGTCAAGCGTCCAAGTATGGGGTTCAACATGCCGAAGAAACACGTATTGGCGATATCCGCCGTAGTCGTGGTCGCGGTGGCCGCTGCCTGGTTGATGCCAGGTCGCAGCAAGGCACCAACCACCGGTGCGCCAGCCAACGAGCAGGCGCAACTGCCACTGGGCACACCGAAGCCGAACGGCGGTGCTCCGGCGGTCGAGTTCGCCGGCAATACCCAGCCGATGCCGTTGCCGTTGGTCGGGCAATCGCAGCCGGTCATGCGCGGCCCATTGGCAGAAGCTGCGGGCGGTATCACTGAGGGCGACGACGGCGTGCCGGTCGAAGGCTCCAGCGCCAAACCGCCTACCGTGACCACCACGGCGCCTCCAGTAGGTATCCCGGCCGGTCCGACACCAGCTCCTGCGGTCAAGCCAGTTCCGGCAGCCAAGCCAACGCCTGCGCCGACTCAGGTCGCTACCGCCAAGCCTGCTCCGGCACCTGCGGTCAAACCGGCTCCAGTGGCCAAACCAGCCCCGGTCGCCAAGCCTGTCGAAAAACCTGTCGAGAAGCCGGCCAACGTCGCCAAAACCGCAACCGGTGGTACCTGGTATGCCGGTCAGGCGCCGGGTAACTACGTGGTGCAAATCCTTGGCACCAGCTCTGAAGCCACGGCACAAAGCTTCGTCAAGGAACAGGGCGGCGAGTACCGCTATTTCAAGAAAGTCCTCAACGGCAAACCGCTTTACGTCATCACTTACGGTAGCTTCGCCAACCGCGATGCAGCTGTTACCGCCATCAAGGCCTTGCCAGCGAAGGTTCAGGCTGGTAAACCTTGGCCTCGCTCTGTCGCCAGCGTCCAACAGGAACTGGCAACAACTCGCTGAAGATTCGGCGGCCTTACCCAGGCCGCCTCTCCCGGCACCTCAAAATTTCTGCAAGCGCATGCTGCCTCCAGGCCGCGTGCCTTGTGGTGTCTGCGTCACAGTAGTCTTTGAGTCGTTGCGGTCAGAATTAAAAAAGTTTTGACTAGCACAGCATATAGCTTTAAACCTTTCATAAATGCGACATAGATTTGCGACATTTCGTCGTCAAATTTGTGAGCCTCTGTGTCGGTGTGTACAATGACCTCCCTTTTGCCCCCGCAAAGCTGGCGTACGTTCGGCGTGGAAGGTAACTGGCTGAATTGAAAAGAAATTTGTCTCGATAAGAGGCAGCCTGGTGAGAAAGTGTCTATGAAAGCAGGTCTGTACCAACCAGATGAGTTCAAGGATAACTGCGGTTTCGGCCTGATAGCCCATATGCAGGGCGAGCCCAGTCATACCCTGTTGCAAACGGCCATTGAGGCCCTGACCTGCATGACCCACCGCGGTGGGATCAACGCTGACGGCAAAACCGGCGACGGTTGCGGTCTGCTGATGCAAAAACCCGACGTGTTCCTGCGAGCGATCGCCCAGGAAACGTTTGGTATTGAACTGCCCAGGCAATACGCCGTGGGCATGGTGTTTTTCAATCAGGACCCGGTAAAAGCCGAAGCGGCTCGCGAGAACATGAATCGCGAGATCCTGGCGGCCGGCCTGCAACTGGTCGGTTGGCGTAAAGTGCCGATCGATACCAGCGTTCTCGGTCGTCTGGCGCTCGAGCGCCTGCCGCAGATCGAACAAGTGTTCATCGGCGGTACCGGCTTGAGCGATCAGGACATGGCCGTCAAGCTGTTCACTTCCCGTCGTCGCTCGTCCGTGGCCAACGCCGCCGACCTCGACCACTACGTCTGCAGCTTTTCCCACAAGACCATCATTTACAAAGGCCTGATGATGCCGGCGGACCTGACCGCCTTCTATCCGGACCTCAGCGACCAGCGCCTGCAAACCGCGATCTGCGTGTTCCACCAGCGCTTCTCCACCAACACCCTGCCGAAATGGCCGTTGGCTCAACCGTTCCGCTTCCTCGCGCACAACGGCGAAATCAACACCATCACCGGCAACCGCAACTGGGCCGTGGCCCGTCGCACCAAGTTCACCAACGATCTGATGGATCTGGAAGAGCTCGGCCCGCTGGTCAACCGCGTCGGTTCCGACTCATCGAGCATGGACAACATGCTTGAGCTGATGGTCACCGGCGGCATCGACCTGTTCCGTGGCGTGCGGATGATCATTCCGCCTGCGTGGCAGAACGTCGAAACCATGGACCCGGATCTGCGGGCCTTCTACGAATACAACTCGATGCACATGGAACCGTGGGACGGCCCGGCCGGCGTGGTAATGACCGATGGTCGTTACGCGGTGTGCCTGCTCGACCGTAACGGTCTGCGCCCGGCGCGTTGGGTCACCACCAAAAACGGCTTCATCACCCTGGCCTCGGAAATCGGTGTCTGGAACTACCAGCCTGAAGACGTGATCGCCAAGGGCCGTGTCGGGCCTGGCCAGATCTTCGCCGTGGACACCGAAACCGGTCAGATCCTCGACACCGACGCCATCGACAACCGCTTGAAGTCCCGTCATCCGTACAAGCAATGGCTGCGCAAGAATGCCCTGCGCATCCAGGCGACCATGGAAGACAACGACCACGGTTCGGCGTTCTACGACGTCGACCAGCTCAAGCAGTACATGAAGATGTACCAGGTCACTTTCGAAGAGCGTGACCAGGTGCTGCGTCCATTGGGCGAGCAGGGCTACGAAGCGGTCGGCTCCATGGGCGACGACACACCGATGGCCGTGCTGTCCCAGCGTGTGCGCACGCCGTACGACTATTTCCGCCAGCAGTTCGCGCAGGTCACCAACCCGCCGATCGACCCGCTGCGTGAAGCCATCGTCATGTCGCTGGAAGTCTGCCTCGGTGCCGAGCGCAACATCTTCCAGGAGTCGCCGGAACACGCCTCGCGCGTGATCCTCAGTTCGCCGGTCGTTTCCCCGGCCAAGTGGCGCTCGCTGATGAACCTCGATCGCCCGGGCTTCGAACGCCAGATCATCGACCTCAACTACGACGAGGCGCTGGGCCTTGAAGCCGCGGTGCGCAACATTGCCGACCAGGCCGAAGAAGCCGTGCGTTCCGGGCGTACCCAGATCGTGCTGAGCGACCGTCATATTGCCCCAGGCAAACTGCCGGTCCACGCTTCCCTGGCCACGGGTGCGGTGCACCACCGCCTGACCGAAAAAGGCCTGCGTTGCGACAGCAACATCCTCGTTGAGACCGCCACCGCGCGCGATCCGCATCACTTCGCGGTGCTGATCGGCTTCGGCGCTTCTGCGGTTTATCCGTTCCTGGCTTACGAAGTGCTGGGCGACCTGATCCGCACCGGTGAAGTGCTGGGCGACCTCTACGAGGTGTTCAAGAACTACCGCAAAGGCATCACCAAAGGCCTGCTCAAGATCCTCTCGAAGATGGGCATCTCGACCGTCACGTCCTACCGTGGCGCACAGCTGTTCGAAGCCATCGGCCTGTCTCAGGAAGTCTGCGACCTGAGCTTCCGTGGCGTGCCGAGCCGCATCAAGGGCGCGCGATTCGTCGATATCGAAGCCGAGCAGAAGGCTTTGGCTGCCGAAGCCTGGAGCCCGCGCAAGCCAATCCAGCAAGGCGGTTTGCTGAAATTCGTCCACGGTGGCGAATATCACGCGTACAACCCAGACGTGGTCAGCACCCTGCAAGCTGCTGTGCAGCAGGGCGACTACAGTAAGTTCAAGGAATACACGGCGCTGGTGGACAACCGTCCGGTGTCGATGATCCGCGACCTGTTCAAGGTCAAAACCCTTGAGACACCGCTGGATATCAGCGAGATCGAACCGCTGGAGTCGGTGCTCAAGCGCTTTGACTCCGCCGGCATCTCGCTCGGCGCACTGTCGCCGGAAGCCCACGAAGCCCTGGCCGAAGCCATGAACCGCCTCGGTGCGCGTTCCAACTCCGGCGAAGGCGGCGAAGACCCGGCGCGTTACGGCACCATCAAGAGCTCGAAAATCAAGCAAGTGGCCACCGGCCGTTTCGGTGTGACTCCGGAATACCTGGTCAATGCTGAAGTGCTGCAGATCAAGGTTGCGCAGGGCGCCAAGCCCGGCGAAGGGGGGCAGCTGCCAGGCGGCAAGGTCAACGGTCTGATCGCCAAGCTGCGTTACGCAGTGCCGGGCGTGACGCTGATTTCGCCACCGCCGCACCACGACATCTATTCGATCGAAGACTTGTCGCAGCTGATTTTCGACCTGAAACAAGTCAACCCGAAGGCCCTGGTCTCGGTGAAACTGGTAGCAGAAGCGGGCGTCGGCACCATCGCCGCGGGCGTGGCCAAGGCCTATGCCGACCTGATCACCATCTCCGGCTACGACGGCGGCACCGGCGCGTCGCCGCTGACCTCGATCAAGTACGCGGGCGCACCGTGGGAACTCGGCCTGGCCGAAACCCACCAGACCCTGCGCGGCAACGACCTGCGCGGCAAGGTTCGGGTACAGACTGACGGCGGCCTGAAAACCGGCCTCGACGTGATCAAGGCGGCCATCCTCGGCGCTGAAAGCTTCGGCTTCGGCACCGCGCCAATGATCGCCCTGGGCTGCAAATACCTGCGCATCTGCCACCTGAACAACTGCGCCACCGGCGTTGCGACTCAGAACGAAAAACTGCGCAAGGACCACTACATCGGTACGGTCGACATGGTGGTGAACTTCTTCACCTACGTCGCCGAAGAAACCCGTGAGTGGTTGGCCAAGCTGGGCGTGCGTTCCCTCGAAGAACTGATCGGTCGTACCGATCTGCTGGAAATCCTCGAAGGCCAGACCGCCAAGCAAAACCACCTGGACCTGACCCCGCTGCTGGGCAGCGATCACATCCCGGCGGACAAGCCACAGTTCTGTCAGGTCGATCGCAACCCGCCGTTCGACAAAGGCCTGCTGGCCGAGAAAATGGTCGAGATGGCCACTTCGGCGATCAACGACCTGAGCGGCGCCGACTTCGCTCTGGACATCTGCAACTGCGACCGTTCGATCGGCGCGCGGATTTCCGGCGAGATCGCTCGCAAGCATGGCAATCAAGGCATGGCCAATGCGCCGATCACCTTCCGCTTCAAAGGGACGGCGGGTCAGAGCTTCGGTGTGTGGAACGCCGGCGGCTTGAACATGTACCTCGAAGGCGACGCCAACGACTACGTTGGCAAAGGCATGACCGGCGGCAAACTGGTCATCGTTCCGCCAAAAGGCAGCGTCTACAAGACTCAGGACAGCGCCATTATCGGCAACACCTGCCTGTACGGCGCCACTGGCGGCAAGCTGTTCGCCGCCGGTACCGCGGGCGAGCGTTTCGCGGTGCGTAACTCCGGTGCTCACACCGTGGTTGAAGGCACTGGCGATCACTGCTGCGAGTACATGACCGGTGGTTTCGTCTGCGTACTGGGCAAGACCGGTTACAACTTCGGCTCAGGCATGACCGGCGGTTTCGCCTACGTGCTCGACCAGGACAACACCTTCGTTGACCGGGTCAACCACGAACTGGTGGAAATCCAGCGGATCAGCGGTGAGGCGATGGAAGCCTATCGCAGCCACCTGCAACGCGTGCTGAACGAATACGTCGAGGAAACCGACAGCGAATGGGGTCGTAACCTCGCTGAAAACCTCGATGACTACTTGCGTCGGTTCTGGTTGGTCAAGCCTAAGGCTGCCAACTTGAAATCGCTGCTTTCCAGCACCCGTGCCAACCCGCAGTGATATGCGCCTGAAGAGTTTGATGAGGTTTTAACAATGGCTGAACGTCTGAATAATGACTTCCAGTTCATCGAGGTCGGGCGCAAGGATCCGCAGAAGAAACTGTGGCGTCAACGCAAGAAAGAGTTCGTGGAGATCTACGAACCCTTCAAACCCCAGCAGTCGGCCGACCAGGCCCACCGCTGCCTGGGTTGCGGTAACCCGTATTGCGTATGGAAGTGCCCGGTGCACATCTTCATTCCCAACAGGCTGAAACTGGTGGCCGAGGGCAACATCCTCGCCGCCGCCGTGCTGTCGCACCAGTCCAACACGCTGCCGGA